>CAYYAT010000065.1:0-2880 GCA_964469595.1 uncultured Thermomonas sp. | reverse complement strand
ATCAAGTACCGCACCACCGACCGCCTGATCGCCATCGGCGCCTCCACCGGCGGCACCGAGGCGATCCGCATGCTGCTGGAAACCATGCCCGCCGACGCCCCGGCGATCGTCATCACCCAGCACATCCCGGCCGCGTTCAGCAAACCGTTCGCCGAGCGCCTGGACCGCCACAGCAAGATGACCGTGGTGCACGCCGAGGACGACATGCCGCTGCTGGCCGGCCACGCCTACGTGGCGCCGGGCGGACTGCACCTGCGGGTGCAGCGCAGCGGCGCGCGCTGGCGCTGCCGGCTGGGTGACGACGACCCCATCCGCCGCCACCGCCCCAGCGTGGACGCGATGTTCGAATCGGTGGCCAGCGCCGCCGGCGCGAATGCCAGCGCGGCCCTGCTCACCGGGATGGGCGACGACGGTGCGCGCGGGCTGCTGGCCCTGCGCAAGGCCGGCTCCGCCACCATCGTGCAGGACGAGGCCAGCAGCGTGGTGTGGGGCATGCCCGGCGCCGCCTACACCCTGGGCGCCGCGCAGCAGGTTTTGCCGCTGGACCAGATCACCGACGCCCTGCTGGCCAGCACCACCCAGGGCCAGGGCTGACCCGGCAGTGGCCTTGCGCATCGCATTAAAGACCCGGCCGGCCGCGGCCGTTATCCCTACCGAGACCCAGACGAGATCGACGATGGAACCCCGTGCCCTGCTCCGGATCGCCGCCCCCCTGCTGCTGATGGTGCTGCTGCTGGTGGCCGAAGGCCTGTCCTGGCCGCTGCCGCTGCGGATGGCGCTGGTGGTGACCTCCGCGCTGGCCTGGGGCGTGGTGATCTGGCGCAGCCTGCCCAGCAAGGCCGAGGCCAAGATGCTGCGCGACCATGCCCGGCTGCTGGAGGAACTGCGCGGCTTCGTCAGCAACGAGATCAACGGTTCGCACTCCGAGATCGACCGCACGCGTACCCTGATCCGCGACTCGGTGGCCAAGCTCGGCGGGAGCTTCGAGGCGGTCAACCGCAAATCGCGCGAACAGAGCAGCGTGGTGGCGCGGCTGGTGGAGCGCACCGGCGACGACAGCGGCTCGATCGACATCACCCGCTTCGCGCAGCAGGCGGCGCAGCAGGTGGAGCAACTGGTGCAGGCGCTGGAGGAAGCCAGCGGCCAGAGCGGCGTCACCGTGTCCCATATCGACGCCATGGCCGGCCACCTCGACGGCATCTTCTCGCTACTGGAGGACGTGAAGTCGATCGCCGACCAGACCAACCTGCTGGCGCTGAACGCGGCGATCGAAGCCGCCCGCGCCGGCGAGGCCGGGCGCGGCTTCGCGGTGGTCGCCGACGAAGTGCGCAACCTGTCCGAGCGCAGCACCGCGTTCAACGAGCAGATCCGCAAGCTGGCGCACAGCTCCAAAGATGCGATCGCCAAGGTGCGCGACACCGTCTCCCAGACCGCCTCGCGCGACCTCGACCGGGTGCGCGCCGCGCGTGCCGAATCAGCGGCCATGCTGGAACGGGTGGACGGCATCCACCGCAGCCTGGGCAACAGCATCCGCGACATCGCTGACTGCGGCCGCGCGATCGATGCCTCGGTGGCCGAGGCGGTGCGCTCGCTGCAGTTCGAGGACATCGCGACCCAAGCCCTGGGCGCGGCCGACCTGCACCTGCAGCGGCTGGCGCAGATCAACGGCGAGGCCATCACCCTGCACGACCTGCTGCAGAACAGCCACGGCTTCCAGGACGCGGAGATGCAGAAGGCGCTGGCGCGGATCGGCAACCGCATCAACCAGATGCGCGGCGAATGGGAACGCCCGCCGCACAAGCCGGTGTTGCAGGAAAACATGAACGCCGGCAGCGTGGAGCTGTTCTGAACCAGACTTGCTTTCACTCCTCCCCAGGGTGATGCGACGCGATCCCGGCTTCGGCCGGGATTTTTTTCGCGGCCGTTTGCAAGGGCGGGCGCGTGGCGCGGACGTTCCGCGCCAGCCGGGCGATCGATCAAGGCTTGCCGATGTTTTCCGCGCGCGCCTGTGCCCGCGCCGCGCGCAGGGCGTCGAGCTTCTCCTTGAGCTTGCCTTCCATGCCGCGGCCGACCGGGTCGTAGTACACCCGCTCGCCCAGCGCATCCGGGAACCCGGTCTGGTCGAGCGCGATCCCGCCTTCCACGTCGTGGTCGTACTGGTAGCCGCGACCATGTCCCAGCGCCTGCATCAGGCCGGTCGGGGCGTTGCGGATGTGCAGCGGCACCGGCTGGCTGCCGTGCGCCTCCACGTCCGCGCGGGCCGCCTTCCACGCCGTGTAGGCGGCGTTCGACTTGGCGGTGCTGGCCAGGTACAGGGTGAGCTGCGCCAGCGCCAGTTCGCCCTCCGGCGCGCCCAGGCGGTCGTAGGCGTCCCAGGCGTCGATCGCCATCTGCAGCGCGCGCGGGTCGGCCAGGCCAATGTCCTCCACCGCCATCCGGGTCAGGCGCCGCGCCAGGTAGGCCGGGTCCGCGCCGCCGTCCAGCATCCGCGCCAGCCAGTACAGCGCGGCATCGGGGTTGGAACTGCGCACGCACTTGTGCAGCGCGGAGATCTGGTCGTAGAACGCATCCCCGCCCTTGTCGAAACGGCGGGTGCGGTCGGCCAGCACCTGCTGCAGGGTGGCGGCGTCGATCCGGCCGCCCTCGCCCACGGCGATGTCGGCGGCGATCTCCAGCAGGGTCAGCGCCCGCCGCACGTCGCCATCGGCGGCCAGCGCGATCTGCGCCAGCCCGTCCGCCTCCACCGTCAGGCCCAGCCCGCCGAGCCCGCGCGCATCGTCGGCCAGGGCGCGCTCCAGCGCGGCGCGGATGTCCTCGGCGGCAACCGCCTCCAGCACGTGCACCCGACAGCGCGAGAGCAGCGCCGAATTCAACTCGAAC
>CAYYAT010000064.1:0-7701 GCA_964469595.1 uncultured Thermomonas sp. | reverse complement strand
CATCGGCTTGTCGTACACCGGCAGCAGCTGCTTGCTGATCGCCTGGGTGATCGGGTACAGCCGGGTGCCGGAGCCGCCGGCCAGGATGATGCCCTTGCGTCGCGGGCGTGGCGTCTGTGCGTTCATGCGGCGGTCCCGATGCGTTCCAGGCGGTAAGAACCATCCAGCACCCGCGCCACCCAGTCTTGGTGCGCGAGGTACCAGTCCACGGTGTCGGCCAGGCCCTGTTCGAAGCTGCGCGCCGGCGCCCAGCCCAGCTCGCGGCGCAGCTTGCCGGCGTCGATGGCGTAGCGGCGATCGTGGCCGGGGCGGTCGGCGACGAAGGTGATCTGCGATTCGCGCGGGCGCCCGTCCGCGCGCGGGCGACGCGCATCCAGCAGCGCGCAGATCGCCTTCACCACCTCGATGTTCCGGCGCTCGGCATTGCCGCCGATGTTGTAGGTCTCCCCCACCCGGCCGCCGGCCAGCACCGCGCGGATCGCGGCGCAGTGGTCGGCTACGTGCAGCCAGTCGCGCACCTGCCCGCCATCGCCGTACACCGGTAGCGGCTCGCCGGCCAGGGCCTTGGCGATCACCAGCGGGATGAGCTTCTCCGGGAACTGGTAGGGCCCGTAGTTGTTGCTGCAATTGGTGGTCAGCGTGGGCAGCCCGTAGGTGTGGTGGAAGGCGCGCACCAGGTGGTCGGACGCGGCCTTGGACGCGGCGTAGGGCGAGTTCGGCGCGTACGGCGTGTCCTCGGTGAAGGCGCCGGTCTCGCCCAGGCTGCCGTACACCTCGTCGGTGGAGACGTGCAGGAAGCGGAACCCGTCGCGCGCTGCCGCATCCAGCGTTTTCCAGTGGTCGCGCACCGCCTCCAGCAGGGCCAGGGTGCCGACCACGTTGGTCTGGATGAACGCCGCCGGGCCGTCGATGGAACGGTCCACGTGGCTCTCGGCGGCGAAGTTCAGTACCGCGTCCGGGCGATGCTCGGCCAGCAGGCGTGCCACCAGCGCGCGATCGCCGATGTCGCCGTGCACGAACACATGCAGCGGATGCCCCGCGACCGCCGCGAGGGTGTCGCGGTTGCCGGCATAGGTCAGCGCGTCCAGGTTCACCACCCGGATCCCGCGCGCGACCGCGTCCAGCACGAAGTTGCCGCCGATGAAACCGGCGCCGCCGGTGACGAGCCAGGTGGTCATGTCACAGCCTCCCGTCCACCGCATCGCGCGGCAGCATGCCCTTCACGTCGTACACCACTCCGGCCTGCGGCCTGCACAGCGCGCGCACGCCCTGCCCGCCCAACTGCCGGAACTCGTCGTGGGCGACGGCCAGGACCACGGCGTCGTAAGCCCCCGCCTCCGGGGCGGCGATCGGGGTGATGCCGTATTCGTGCCGGGCCTCCTCGGGGGACACCCACGGATCGTGCACGTCCACCTGTGCGCCATAGCCGCGGAATTCGTGCACCAGGTCCACCACCCGGGTGTTGCGCAGGTCCGGGCAGTTCTCCTTGAACGCCAGGCCCAGGATGAGGATGCGCGCGCCGGCTACCGGCAGGCGTCGCTTCAGCATCAACTTCACCACCTCGCCCGCCACGTGGGTGCCCATGGCGTCGTTGATGCGGCGGCAGGCCAACAGGATGTCCGGGTAATAGCCGGCGCTCTGCGCCTTCTGGATCAGGTAATAGGGGTCCACGCCGATGCAGTGTCCGCCCACCAGGCCGGGCTTGAACGGCAGGAAATTCCACTTGCTCCCGGCTGCTTCCAGCACGTCGTGGGTATCGATGCCCAGGCGCTGGAAGATCAGGGCGAATTCGTTCATCAGCGCGATGTTGGCGTCGCGCTGGGTGTTCTCGATCACCTTGGCGGCCTCGGCCACCCGGATCGACGGCGCCTTGTGGGTGCCGGCCGTGACGATGCTGGCGTAGAGCCCGTCCACGAAATCGGCGGTGGCCGGGGTGGAACCGGAGGTCACCTTCTTGATGGTGGTGACGCGATGGGCCTTGTCGCCGGGGTTGATGCGCTCGGGGCTGTAGCCGACGAAAAAATCGGCATTGAAGCGCAGGCCGGAGACACGCTCCAGGATGGGGACACACACCTCCTCGGTTGCACCGGGATAGACGGTGGATTCGTAGATGACGGTATCGCCGGGCTTGAGCACCTTGCCAATCGCCTCGCTGGCCTTCTCCAGCGGGGTGAAGTCGGGCTGCTTGTGCTCGTTGATCGGCGTCGGCACGGTGACGATGTAAACGTTGCAGGACGCGATGTCGTCCAGCGCATCGGTGAACGTCAGCCGCGTGGCCTGGGCGAGCAGCTCCGGCTCCACTTCGAGCGTGCTATCGCGGCCTTCGCGCAGTTCCGCGATGCGCGCGCCGTTGATGTCGAAGCCGGTGGTGGCGTACTGCTTGCCGAATTCCACCGCCAGCGGCAGGCCCACGTAGCCCAGGCCGACGATGGCGATGCGCGCGTCCATGTGTGGTTGCATTCCCTGGCTCCCCTTGATTCTGCGTTCAATCTGCGTGGGTGTTGCGTGGTCGAGGCGGCGGTCTGCCGCAGCGCGGTCAGCCCTGCTTGCCGGTCGGTGGGCGTTCCGCCGAGGCGGCGACTTCGTGCTGCAGGCGCTCGATCTCGCCGCGCAGCTGGTCGTATTCGCGCATCTTGCGGGCGAGGAACTGGCGGGTCAGGCGCGCCTTGGCCTCGATCCCGCGCGGCGTGAGCAGGTAGGCGTAGCCCAGCTTGTCGGGGTTGCGGCTGAAATTGCCGGCCTTCACCCAGCCCTTGTCGATCAGGGCGCGCAGGGCGTAATTCAGCTTGCCGAGCGATACCCCGGTCTCGCGCGCCAGTTCGCGCTGGCTGGCCTGAGGCTCGGCCTGCAGCCGGCGCAGGATCGCCACGTGCAGTTCATCGGGCTGGATCGACATGGGTAGCGGCGTTCACGACTTGAACATCGCCGCAACTTACCCCGTGCCGGCATTCGAGGCAAGCCGGCCGACGGGGCGATCAGGCTTCGGCGGTCGCACCCGCCTCAGCGGCGACCGGCGCGACGGCCTGCGACCGGCCGCGCAGGCGCGCATGCGCGTCGCCCATCGCCGCCAGCATCACCCCCGCCAGCGCACCGCAGGTGGCCATCAGGGTGAGCGTGCGCAGCGGGTAATCCACCCACGAATGCGCCAGCACCGCGACCAGCGCGACCCAGCAGGCCGCCGCCAGCGCGGCCTGGCGGCCCTCGCTGCGCAGGACGCGCCAGCCGACCACCAGCAGCAGCCCGACCACCGCAGCCAGCGCCAGCATCCCCAGCCAGCCGCTGGTCATCCACCACTGGGCGAATTCGTTGTGCGCGTGGTTGATGTAGTTGGGCAGGCGCAGCGACAGCGGCGCGGACTGCTCGAACGCTGGCACGAAGCTGCCGACGCCGCTTCCCAGCGGCGCTTCGGCACGGCCGATGGCCAGCGCGGCGGTGGCCATCTCGTGGCGCATTTCGTCCACCTGGTCCACGCCCATCCAGCCGATGCCGGCGCGGATGCCGACCGCCGCCAGCACGAATACCACCAGCGTGATCGCCGCCATGCGCCGGCTGCGCAGGATCCTGCGCGGCCGCAGCAATCCGGTCAGCAGCAGCGCCACCGCGAACGCCGGCAGCACGATCACCATGCCCGCGCGCGAGGTCGCCAGTGGCACCATCGCCAGCAGGAATACCGCCAGCCCGAGGTAGCGCCAGTGGTGGCGCGGACGGGCCTCGCCGCGGGCTTCGCGCAGGCGCGCCTCGGCGGCCAGGCCAAGCGCCAGCACCATGCCGATGATGCAGGCCGTGGCCTGGTGGTTGGTGTTGACCAGCAGCCCGCCGAAGCCGTTGCTGAAATCCTGGTACAGCCGCAGTGCGCTGTCCTGCGGCAGCCCGGCCTGGAAGAACGCGAAGGCCACGTTGAACAGCACCAGCCCCAGCACCACCTGCAGCAGCGTGCGCCGTTGCCGCGGCTCCAGCGCGCAGGCGGCCAGGAAACTGGCCAGGGCCGGCAGCAATGCCCACAGCCCGCGCTCGGTGGCCGCGGGCGTCAGGCTCCAGTGCGGATTGACCTGCACGCCAGCGGCCATCAGGTCCGCCGCCAGCGCCTGCCGCGCCGGCGGCCAATGCCACAACCCCGCCGGGACCGGCAGCAGTTGCACCAGCGGCACCAGCGCGATCAGCAGCGCCACCGCGATCCCGGCCTGCACCCAGCGCGACGCGCCGTCCGCCAGCAACAACCATGCCGCCAGCAGCAGCACAGGCAGCGCCATCAACTGCAACGCCTCATCCAGGCCGGTGTCGTCCACGGTGACACCCCCTCCCAGCCAGCAGGCCAGCAGCAGGATCGACACGGCGGGAAGCAGGAAACGGCGGGCGCGCTCGGTCATCATCGTCCAAGCATATCCGGCAAGCCGCGGGATTGGCGACGCTCGGCACCCACAATGCAACAGGGCAGGCCCTGCGGCCTGCCCTGCGATAGGGGTCGCGATGTGCGCGGCAATCAGAAGTGGCGGATGCTTGCACTCAGCGGGCCAACCGGCACGTCTTTCTCGTTCTTCAGAACGGCTGCGCCGAGAACCGCAGCACCCGCGATGATGGCGGCATTCGCGCCCGAAGCGGTACCGTCGCTGGTCCAGCCGGCGGCGCGGCATTCACCCGGGACGGTGTACACGCCCGGCTGGCGCAGTTCCATCTTGCAGCCGTTCTTGTACATCAGGGTGGCGGCGGAACCGGCATTGACCATCACCTTCTCGCCCACCACGACCGGCTGGCCGCTGTTGGCGGTCATGTAGTCACCACCGGTGCTGGTCATGGCCGAGCCGGCATTGATCTGGATGACGATGCTGTCGTTCTGCTGCTGGGCGAAAGCCGGAGCGGCGAACGCGACGGAAGCGGCAATCAGGGCGGCGAACTTGGTCATGGCAATCATCCTTGGCTGGGGGCAACTCGCATTGGCAGGCTAGCACCATCGGCATGTCCAGGCAACCTGCAAGCCGATGATTTTCAGGCGGTTATGTTCATGTTTGTGGCAGAAGCGTGAACCCGGTCAACCACAGCTCGCCCGATACCCGCTGCGCGGCGCCAGCGGGGACCGGGTTCACCAACCGCAGCCACTGCCCCGGGCAGCCGGTCGGCGGGACCGCGAATTCCATCTGGAAGCCCGTCCAGCCCATATTGCCCTGCAGCGGATCGCTGCGTGCCAGGACGCCAGCAGGCCCCGCGCACACCACCTGCCACTGCAGGCCCATTTCGCTGCGCAGGGCGGTCGCGCGGGCGCGAAAGGCCAGCCGGTAGCGGCCGGGTTCCAGCAGCAGCGGCTGGCTGAGCCCGCCCTCTGGAACCCGCCGGTCGAGGAAATTCAGATACGCCGCCTGCCCGCGGATGCCGGCATCCGGGACGAAATCCAGCAGCACCCCCGGCACCCGCTTCACGCGCCAGTCGAAGCCAGCATTCGTAGGCGTCTGGCGGAAATCGCCGTTGTAGAGCAGCGGCAGCCGCCCGTCCGGCTTCGGCACGCCGCTGGCCCAGCGTGCATAGGCTTCGCCCCAGCGCCCCTGTGCCATCAGGCTGTCCAGCCAGCGGTCGTATTCGTCCTGGCTCAGGCCGCCCCGTGCCTGCAGGGCCTGCATGATGCGGCCGGCGGCTTCGGGATTGCCGCGCGTGGGGTGGCGCAACGCGGCCAGGGTGCCGTCCCGCCACGGCGGATTGCCGGCCAGCATCTGCGCCAGCGCATCCGCGAACGCCGGCTCCCGTGCCATCTGCACGAGGACCGGGTTGATCGCGGTGGCGCGGCTCGGCGCCATCCGCAGCAGGCTGTCGATCTGCGCCAGCGCGGCGGCGTATTGCCCCTGCTGCAGGTAGTGCTGGGCCAGCCACGCGCGGCTGGGAAGATCGCGCGGAGCGCGCCGGGCGGCGATCTGGTAAAGACGCAGGGCCTGCGCCGCATCGCCGCGACGATCCGCCACCTGGGCCAGGATCCGGAACGCCTGTCCGCGCAGCGGGGAGTTCGCCAGCACCCGGCGCGCGCTGTCCTGCGCCGCCTGCAGTTCGCCTGCCGCCAGCTGGTGCTCGGCCTGCGCCAGCAGGGCCGCGGAATACTCCGGCCGCCATTGCAAGGCCCGTGCGGGATCATCCTCCGCGACGGCCTGCTCGGCACGCAGCTGGCCGTAGATCCGCCAGCCGGCCCAGAGCGCCAGGACCGCGAGTGCCAGCAGCACGGCCTTGCGCCACGTCGGCCGCAATGCTCCGTTCGGCGCAGATCCATTGACAGGCCCATTGACCGGACGCTTCACCGCTGAACTCATGGCGCTCCTTCCAGACGAATGCCGGTCACCAGCCAATAGCCGTCGCGCCAGCGCAGGCGCGCCAGCAGCTGCCCGGCGACGGGCGAGGCCCCGTTAGCCGCAACGACGGAACCCAGCTCCGCGTTCTCATTGCCGATCTGCCATTGCGCCTGCAGCAGGCGCACGCGGCCACTCGCGTGCAGGCGGCGACGCAGCTGCTCGGCATCGTCCTCGACCCGCGGACTGTTCCAGATCGGAGGCGAGGCGCGCGCTGGCGACTGCATGAAGCGCAGCAGCATCTCGCCGGTCTGGCGCGCCGCCTGGAGGCGGGCGAAATCGGGCGCGCCGCCATCACTGGCCGCCGGTGCCGGCACCGGGGGCTGCGCGGCAGCCTGGGCAACGGCGGCACCCGGCGCCGGTTGCGGCGGCTGTCCGGCATTCGCCACGACCGCCGGAGGCGATGCTGGCGGGACCGCGGCAGTGACCGTCGCAGGCGGGGCTGCCGCGAGATCGCGCACGCCGGGGGGCGCAGGCTCCGGCGCGCGCACCGCGGCCATGTCGGCCCTGGAACGGCCTGGGCTGGACATGGCGGGGCTGGACCTAACGGGGCTGGAGACACCTGCCGCGACTGCCACTGCGGGCCGCGCGGGAAGCCGCTCGGCCGCCACCCGCGCCTCGCGGCGCGTCGCGGGGCGGGCAACCGGCTGCAGCGGCTTGGCCGGCGCCCTGGCGTCCGCTCCGCGCGATTCCCCGCGCGCCGGCCCGCGCGGCACGCTCAGCGCCAGCTCTGCATCGTCAGGACTATCCGCGGCATGCGCCCGCGCGCCCGGCGCTGGCTCCTCCCAGGCGTCAGGGCTGCGCGCCATGTCGCGCAGTGCCAGCACCGCCAGCACCGCGCACAGCGCCAGCAGGGCGAGGATCGGAAGCCGCTGGCGCCAGCGCACTTCGGCCGCAATCGGTTCGGGCACCGGCCGCCATCCCGGCACCAGCGCCGGACGGCTGCCGCTGTCGAACACCTCCGGCGGCCGCGCGTTGCGCAGCGCCTGGTCGTAGTCGCGCCTTCGCTCCGGGCTGCGCAGGCGGTTCCAGGCGGCATTCACCCGCGCGGCGAAGGCAGCATCCTCCTCGCAATGCGGGCGATCGGGATGCAGCCAGGACTGCAGCAGGCGATGGTGGGCCTTGATCCGTTCGAACGGTGCATCCGCCGCCACCCCGAGCATGCGGTAGGCATCGGCCTCGGGGAAGAACAGCACTTCGCGCGCATAGAACTGCGCCGCCTCGCGCAGCCGCGACTCGCTTTCCCCGAACGCGGCCATCGCCTGGGCCAGGGCCTCGGGCGCGGCCCCGGCGGCAATCGCCAGCAACGGCTCCATCCCGTCCGGCAGCGGCTTCTGCCGCAGCAGGTGCCGCTCCCCTGGCGCCTGCAGCAGCGCCAGTG
>CAYYAT010000063.1:0-7808 GCA_964469595.1 uncultured Thermomonas sp. | reverse complement strand
CGTTCGCGGAAGCCGGGTTCGACCCCGGGCTGCTGTGGGTGTACGCGCTGCTGCCGCCGGGCGGTGACATGACCCATGCCGAGGCGCTGCTGGACGACGAGCTGGCGAAGATCGCGCGGGACGGCGTGACCGCCGCCGAGCTGGACAAGGCCCGCAACCTGAGGCTGTCCGCATTCTGGCGCGGGATGGCCACCATCAACGGCAAGGCGCAGGCCCTGGGCGAGGCCGAGGTGTTCCAGGGCGACTACCACAAGGCCTTCGACGCTCCGGCCGCCTACGCGGCGGTGACCCCGGCCCAGGTGCAGGCGCTGGCCGCGAAGATCCTGCGCAAGCAGAACCGCACCACCGGGCTGCTGCAGCCGGTCGCCGCGGCGTCCCCCGATGCCACGGCCGCCGCGCCGGCCGCCACCCAGAAGGAGGCCGCACGATGAGCCGCCTGCGTTTCCTGTTCGCGGCGCTGGCCGCACTGGCGATGTCTGCGGCCTCGGCCGCCGGCATCCGCCTGCCCGACTACCAGACCGTGCGCCTGGACAACGGCGCCACCCTGCTGCTGGCCCCGCGCAAGGACGTGCCGCTGATCGCGGCCACCGTGCTGGTGCGCGGCGGTTCGCTGGCCGACCCGGCCGGCAAGGAAGGCACCGCCGACCTGCTGGCCGACATGCTGTCCAAGGGCGCCGGCAGCCGCGACGCGCTGGCCTTCGCGCAAGCGGTGGACGGCGCCGGCGGCAGCCTGGCCTTCGCCAGTTCCGGCGAGGCGCTGGTGGCCAACGCCCAGTTCCTGGCCAAGGACGCCGACCTGATGCTGGCGCTGCTGGCGGATGCCCTGCTGCGCCCGCGCATGGACCCGGCCGAGTTCGACAAGCTGCGCAAGCGCGCGATCGACGGCCTGGCCGCCGCCAAGGACGCCGACCCGCGCCGCCTGATCGGGCAATATGCCGACAGCTGGCTGTTCCGCGGGCATCCCTACGGGCGCCCCGACAGCGGCGACGAGACCAGCCTGGCGAAGATCACGCTGGAAGACCTGCAGGCCTTCCGCCGCCAGCAGATGGGCGGCGACCGCCTGATCATCGCCATCGCCGGCGACTTCGACCCCACGCAGGTGACCGCGCAGGTGCGCCAGGCCTTCGGCGGCTGGGACAAGGCCGCGGGCACGCTGCCGCAGGTGGCCGCCAAGGCCCGCGAAACCGGCCGCCGGGTGCTGCTGGTGGACAAGCCCGGCGCCACCCAGACCTACTTCGCGCTGGCCAACGTCGGCAGCCGCCGCGACGACCCCGCGCGCGCCGCGCAGGACCTGGTGCAGACCGCGTTCGGCGGGCGCTTCACCTCGATGCTCAACACCGAGCTGCGGGTGAAATCCGGCCTGACCTATGGCGCGCGCTCGCAGATCGACCGCCCGCGCCAGCCGGGCGCGGTGGAGATCAGCAGCTTCACCAAGACCGAGACCACCCAGGCCGCGATCGACCTCGCCATCGCCACCCTCGACCGCCTGCACCGCGAGGGCCTGGATGCGGCCACCCTGCAGTCGGCCAAGCACTACATCGCCGGACAGTTCCCACCGAGCTTGGAGACCGCGCCGCAGCTGGCCAACGCCATCGCCTGGCTGGCGCTGTATGGCGACGGCCGCGAGTACATCGACGACTACCTCGACCAGGTGGCCGCGGCCACCCCGGCGCAGGTGGCCGCCGCGCGCGCGGTGTTCCCCGCCAGCCAGGACCTGGTGATCGTGGCCATCGGCGATGCCGCCAAGATCCGCGACGTGATGCGCCGCTACGGGCCGCTGACCGAGATGAAACTGTCCGATCCCCGCTTCTCGCCCTGACCTCCCGCCGGGCCGTACCATCCCGGCTTCTCCCGCCCTCCCGGAGCCTCCGTTCGTGAACACCCCCAAGCTGCTGCTGTTGTCCCTCGCCGTCACCGCCGCCCTGAGCGCCTGCCAGAAGCCGGCCACGCCCGCGGCCACCGCCGACGCCACCGCCGCCGCGCAGCCCGCGCTGCCGCCGCTGGCGGGCTTCAAGACCAGCGACCTCGATCCGTCCAAGAACGTGTGCGACAACCTGGCCGATTACGTCAACGCGAAGTGGCTGGCCGCCAACCCGGTGCCATCCGACAAGACCAGCTGGGGCAGCTTCGAGATGCTGGACGAGCGCTCGCAGGCCGCCAGCCGCGGCATCGCCGAAGCCGCCGCGTCCGACAAGGGGGCCACTGGCATCACCCGCCTGGTGGGCGACCTGTATGCCAGCGGCATGGACACCGCGAAGATCAACGCCGCCGGCATCGCCCCGCTGCAGCCGATGCTGGCGCGGATCGACGCGCTCAAGACCCCGGCCGACATCGCCGGCTACCTGCGCGACGAGTTCGCGGCCGGCCGCGGCGAGGTATTCAGCTTCGGCGCCGAGGCCGACTTCAAGAACTCCAGCCAGAAGATCGGCTACGCCTTCCAGGGCGGGCTGTCGCTGCCGGAGCGCGCCTACTACCTGGAGGATGGCCCGGACGGCAAGTACAAGGCGATCCGCGAGGCGTTCGTGAAGCACGTCTCCAGGCAACTGCAGAACGCCGGCGTGGCCGCGGCCGACGCCGACAGGCAGGCCGCCGACGTGCTGGCGTTCGAGACCCGCCTGGCCAAGGCCTCGCTGTCGCCGATCGAGCTGCGCGATCCGAACAACCAGTACCACTACGTCACCCTGGCCGAAGCCGACAAGGTGACCCCGCACTTCCCGTGGAGCGCGTTCTTCAAGGCCAACGGCGTGCAGGCCGACGGCTTCTCGCTGTCGCAGCCGAAGTTCTTCGCCGAGTTCGACAAGATGCTCGCCGACGTGCCGGCCGCGCAGTGGCAGGCCTACCTGCGCCTGCACGCGATCGACGGCATGGCGCCCTACCTGGCCGACAAGTTCAACGACGAGCGCTTCGATTTCTACGCCCGCACCCTGCGCGGCCAGCAGGAGCAGAAGCCGCGCTGGAAGCGCGTGCTCGATACCGTGGAAGGCAGCGCCGGCGAGGCGCTGGGCCAGCTGTACGTCAAGCAGTACTTCCCGGCCGAGTCCAAGGCGCAGATGCAGACCCTGGTGGACAACCTGCGCGAGGCGCTGAAGGCGCGGATCGAGAAGCTCGACTGGATGAGCCCGGAGACCAAGGCCAAGGCGATGGAGAAGTGGGCCAGCTTCACGCCCAAGATCGGCTACCCCGACAAGTGGCGCAGCTGGGATGGCCTGGCCACCAAGCGCGACGACTACGCCGGCAACGTGCTGGCCGCGGCCAAGTTCAACCACGACTACGAGATGGCCAAGATCGGCAAGCCGGTGGACCGCACCGAGTGGGGCATGACCCCGCAGACGGTGAACGCCTACTACAACCCGCTGATGAACGAGATCGTGTTCCCGGCGGCGATCCTGCAGCCGCCGTTCTTCGATCCCAAGGCCGACCCGGCGCTGAACTACGGCGGCATCGGCGCGGTGATCGGGCACGAGATGATGCACGGCTACGACGACCAGGGCAGCCAGTTCGATGCCCAGGGCAACTTCAACAACTGGTGGACCAAGGCCGACCGCGACGGCTTCAACGCGCGCACCGGCAAGCTGGTCAAGCAGTTCGACGACTACGTGGCGATCGACGGCCTGCACGTGAAGGGCCAGCTCACCCTGGGCGAGAACATCGCCGACCTCGGCGGCCTGAACGTGGCCTGGGACGCCTACCAGAAGGCGCTCAAGGGCGCCGGAAAGTCGGGTAGCGACAAGGTGGACGGCTATCCGGAGGACCAGCGCTTCTTCTTCAACTGGGCCACCGTGTGGCGCCGCAACTTCACTCCGGACGAAGCCAAGGTGCGCCTGAACACCGACCCGCACGCCCCGGCCAACTTCCGCGCGATCGGCGCGCCGTCGAACATGCCGGCGTTCGCGCAGGCGTTCGGCTGCAAGGCCGGCGCCCCGATGGTGCGCGAGGGCGAGCAGCAGGTGGTCATCTGGTGATCCGGCGGATGCCCGCCTGATGCCCGCGAGGCCCGGCCCTGCCGGGCCTCGTCTTTTTGCGGCCGGCGATCACGCGCCGGCGGTTCCGGCCCGCGCGCCGGCGGTGTATGTTCGCGCTTCCGCCTGCGGAGCCCACCCATGGACATCCACGCCAACGCCCTGACCCTGTACGCCCAGCGCGTGGGCGGCCGCCACGACGCCAACCTCGACATGGACGCCCGCATCGCGCTGGGGCGCGAGGCCTACCGCTACGCCGAGGCCTTTGTCGCCGCCAAGGACCAGTACATTCGCGAGCTGCCGGTCCCGGCCAGCGAGCAGGGCTTCTGAGGCCGCATCCGATGCCCCTGCGCGCATCCCTGCACGCCTCCCCGTCCGCGCGCCTGCCCGCGCGCATCGCCGCATTCGCGCTCGCGGCGTCCCTCCTCGGATTGTCCGCCTGCAGCAGCGGCCCGGTGCGACGGGTGTCGGAGCCCACCGCCAGCATCCAGCAGCTCAGCGTGCGCGCCGACGGCCAGTGGGACGTGCAGTTGCGCCTGCAGAACTACAGCAGCGTGCCGATGCGGTTCGACCGCACCGCGCTGGCGCTGGCATTCGACAACGGCCCGGCGGCGCGGCTGGACCTGCAGCCGGGGATCGATATCGGCCCGGAATCGGCCGACGTGGTCAACGCCACCCTGGCCCCGCTGCCGGCCGGGCGCGCGCGCATCGCCGGCGCGCTGGCCGACGGCCACGGCCTCTCCTACACCCTGTCCGGCAGCATCGAGGCCACCCCGCAGGACGGCAAGCAGACGTCGTGGACGATCAAGCGCGAAAGCGCGCTGTCGCCGGTCCCGGGCCTGCCCGGCGCGCTGCGCTGACAGGCGCGGCGGCGGTCACGCCATCACACCATACGCTGTAGTATGCTCGGGGGCTGAAGCGGGCCGGCAGGCGGCCCGCGCATGCCAAGGACCCCACGCATGAGCACTTACAAAGCCCCCCTCGACGACCTCCGCTTCGGCCTGTACGACGTGCTCGGCGCGGAAGCCCTGTTCGCCCGCCTCGGCCATGCCGACGCCAACCGCGAACTGGTGGACGCCGTGCTGGACGAAGCCGCGCGCTTCACCGAGACCGTGCTCGCCCCGCTCAACCGGGTCGGCGACGAAGTCGGCTGCAGCTACGACAAGGCGACCGGCAACGTCACCCCGCCGCCCGGCTTCAAGCAGGCCTTCGACCAGTTCGTGGAAGGTGGCTGGACCGGCCTGACCAACGCCCCCGAGCACGGCGGCCAGGGCATGCCCGCGCTGCTGGGCGGCGTCCTCACCGAAATGGTGGACAGCGCCAACCTGGCCTGGGGCAACTTCCCGATGCTCAGCCACGGCGCGGTCAAGGCGCTGGAGACCTATGGCGAGGACTGGCAGAAGGACGTGTTCCTCAAGCCGCTGGTGGCCGGCACCTGGACCGGCACCATGTGCCTGACCGAACCGCACTGCGGCACCGATCTCGGCCTGCTCAAGACCCGCGCCGAGCCCATCGCGGATGGCAAGTACGCCATCACCGGCACCAAGATCTTCATCACCGCCGGCGAGCACGACCTCGTCCCCAACATCGTGCACCTGGTGCTGGCCAAGCTGCCGGACGCGCCGCCCGGCGCCAAGGGCATCTCGCTGTTCGTGGTGCCCAAGTTCAAGGTCGCGCGCGACGGCACGGTGGGCGAGCGCAACGCGGTGCGCTGCGGCGCGATCGAGCACAAGATGGGCATCCACGGCTCGGCCACCTGCGTGATGAACTTCGACGGCGCCGAGGGCTACCTGGTCGGGCAGCCGCACAAGGGCCTGCAGGCGATGTTCGTGATGATGAACTCCGCCCGCCTGGGCGTGGGCGTGCAGGGCCTGGGGCTGTCCGAGCGCGCCTACCAGAACGCGCTGCGCTACGCGCGCGAGCGCCTGCAATCGCGCGCGCTGTCCGGCCCGAAGTACCCGGACAAGCCGGCCGACCCGCTGATCGTGCAGCCGGACGTGCGCCGCATGCTGCTCACCCAGAAGGCGCTGATCGAAGGCGGCCGCCTGCTGTCGCTGCACGCCTACTCGCTGCTGGACGTGGCCGAGAAAGCCGCCGATGCCGGCGAGCGCGAGCATGCCGAGACTCTGGTGAGCTGGCTGACCCCGATCTCCAAGGCCTGCCTGACCGAATGGAGCATCGAGAACACCTACAACGCCCTGCAATGCTTCGGCGGCCACGGCTACATCCACGAGCACGGGATGGAGCAGTACGCGCGCGATGCCCGCATCACCACCCTGTATGAAGGCACCACCGGCATCCAGTCGCTGGATCTGATCGGGCGCAAGACCGCGGCCACCCAGGGCGCCGGGCTGAAGCTGTTCCTGGCCGAAGTGGAGGCCTTCGCGAAGCAGCACGAGGGCGATGCCGCGCTGGCCGAGTTCATCGCCCCGCTGCGCGCCAAGTGCGGCGAGTGGGGCAAGCTCACCCAGGACGTGCTGCAGCGCGCGGCCGGCAACCCCGAGGAGCTGGGCGCGGCCAGCACCGACTACCTGCTGTATTCCGGCTACGTGGTGCTGGCCTACTGGTGGGCGCGCAGCGTGGCCGCCGCCAATGCGTCGCAACGCCCGCAGGCGTTCAAGGATGCCAAGCGCGACACCGCCCGCTTCTACTTCGCCCGCGTGCTGCCACGCACGCTGGCGCACAAGGCCGCGATCGACGCCGGTGCCGGCCCGCTGATGGCCCTGCCCGACGCCGGCTTCGGCCCGCAGTAAGCGGCGTGCAGGCGCCCGGCCTGCCGTTCCCGCGCCCGCGGGAGTGGCGGGCTTGCGGCATTCGACCCACGGCGCGGCCCCGGGCGGTACACAAACCGTCATCGAAGGGGTATAAGCTGCAGTTCCGATGGAGACCGATAGAGCGCGTGTTCGCCCGGCCCATGACGGCCCCCGCCCCGCTGCCTCGCTGCACGCGGTTCGCAGCCTACCCCCGCGCGACCCCGGGTTCGCCCCGCACCTGCGCCTGCTGGCGCTCGACGCGCACGGCCGCGCCCTCGACTGGATGAGCTGGCAGGACGCCGCCTGCCTGTATGCGCGCGGCGCGGTCGCCTGGACTCTGGGAGATCCCTGCCTGGAACTGCACGGCGGGTTGCAGCGCGCCACCGGCCGCCGCAGCCTGCTGCAGTTGCACCCCATCATCGCCGCGCGCGGGCACGTGCGCCCGGCGGCGATCGCACCCACGCCCGCGCTGACCAACCAGGCCCTGTTCGCCCGCGACCAGCACCTGTGCCTGTACTGCGGGCGCGAGTTCTCGCGGCATGCGCTCACCCGCGACCACGTGCAGCCGGTGTCCCGCGGCGGGCGCGACGTGTGGGAGAACGTCGTCACCGCCTGCGTCCACTGCAACTCGCGCAAGGGCAACCGCACCCCGCAGCAGGCCGGCATGCCGCTGCTGGCCATCCCCTACCGCCCGAGCTGGGTGGAGCACCTGATCCTCTCCAACCGCAACATCCTCG
This sequence comes from uncultured Thermomonas sp., assembly GCA_964469595.1. Classification (GTDB taxonomy): domain Bacteria; phylum Pseudomonadota; class Gammaproteobacteria; order Xanthomonadales; family Xanthomonadaceae; genus Thermomonas. The sequence goes on along the minus strand of CAYYAT010000063.1, from coordinate 359 downwards.
CCGACCAGATGGCATTCCTGAAGGCGCAGATGCCCCGCCACCCGCGCGGCGGCTGAGCGCCACGCCGCGAGGCCGACGAAGCGCGGGCGACCGGCACCAGCCCCGCCGCATGCCCGGCGATTGACGCACGCGCCGTCGGCGGCAACACTCGGGACCGAACCGCGACAAGGACACTGCGATGGCGCTGACCCTGGGCATGACCGGCATGGAACGCCACACCGAAGCCGAGGTGACGGCGGCCTTCAAGGCCGCCAACGTCGAGATCGGCGGGCACTGGGCGCTGGTGGACAGCGAGCACGCCGACTACGTCATCATCGACATGGACAGCCTGTACGGCCCGATGAGCTGGCTGCGCCTGC
>CAYYAT010000062.1:291-7840 GCA_964469595.1 uncultured Thermomonas sp. | reverse complement strand
GACGTCGCGCGCGGCCAGCGCCGGGCGGAATTCGCTTTCGTCGCTGTCGGTGGTCTCGTGCAGGTCGATGTGCAGCACGATCCGCCCACGCAGCGGCTGCACCAGCGCCCACAGCGCCGCCGACTCGGCGCAGGGGCTGGCGGCCACGAAGTTGCGATTGGGGTCCAGCGCAAGCGGGTTCCAGCGGTGGATGCGCTCGTAGGCCCAGGGACTGACGCAGGGTGCGACCAGCAGGTTGATGCGGCCGGCATAGTCGGCCGCATGCCGGGCGGCGAACTGCAGCGCGCCGTGCACGCCGCTGGTCTCGTAGCCATGCACGCCACCGGTGACCAGCGCGACCGGCAGCGCGTCGTCCCAGCCGTGGCTGCGCAGCGCGAACACCGGATAGCGGCCATCCTCGCCCCAGTCCAGTTCGCCGTACTGCACGACATCGAAGGCCCCGCGCAGGGCCTCGGTCCGCGCCAGCACCTCGTCGGCATAGCTGCGCTTCTTCGGCTGCAGCGCGCGCCACCGGGCTTTTTCGGCCGCCCCCCAAGGCTGGCCGGGGGTGCCGATGGCGGGGATGGCGAGCGTGGACATGGGCGGCTCCTTCGCAATGCGGCCCCGCAGTCTAGTGCAGGCGCCGCCGAAGCGAGGTCAACGCGCGGCCATGCCAAGCCAACCGCTACAGCATCCGCTTGAGGGTATCGTCGCGGCGCACCCAGTGGTGGTACAGCGCGGCCAGCACGTGCAGGCCGATCACCCAGTAGAAGATGTCGCCGATGGTGCCGTGGATGTCCTCGAGCGTATGCGCCAGCGGCCGGTTCTCCGGCAGCAGGGCCGGCAGCGCGACGCTTGTGAACGGGATCATGATCGCCTTGCCGTCGCTCCACGCGGTGGCCATGCCCAGCAGCGGCATCACGATGAAGAAGGCGTACAGCGCCAGGTGCATCAGCCTGGAGGCGGTCGCGGTGAACCCGTCCAGCGCCGGGGTCACCGGCGGCGCGCCGCGCCGGCGGCGGGTGGCGATCCGCCAGAACGCCAGCAGGAAAATGGTGATGCCGGTCCAGAAATGGCCCTGCATCATGGCCACGCGCCCGCCGCTGCCGCGCGGGAACAGGCCGCGCTGCTCGATCAGCAGGTAGGCCAGCACCACCAGCAGCGCCATCCACCAGTGCAGGTGCCGCTGGAGCGTGGTGTAGCGCGGACGGGGCTGGGCGGACATGGCGTGCTCCTCGGAAAAAGGTGGCGCTACGCTAGCGCATCCCCGCTCCTACTGTCAGCTCACGCAGCGCGCACATGCCGACCTCTCCCTCTCAATACGATCTGATCGTGGCCGGCGCCAGTTTCGCCGGCGCTGCATGTGCCATCGCTGCCGCCCGCCAGGGCCTGCGCGTCTGCGTCCTAGAACGCAAACGCGACCCAGGCGAGAAGCTGCACACCACCGGCATCATCGTGAAGGAAGCGGCCGAGCAGACCCTGCTGAACCAGCTGCCGGCCAGCGCGACGCGCCGTATCGAGGCCGTGCAGCTGTACTCGCCACGGCTCAAGCAAGTCCGCTTGACCGCGCCAGGCTATTACTTCCTGACCACCGACACCCCGCAGGTCATGCGTTGGCTGGCCGAACAGCTGCACACGCACGGGGTCGACCTCCGGCTTGGCCAACCCTTCCGGGACGCGGCGCGCCATGATGACGGGTGGGAAGTGGAGGGCATCGGCCGTACTCGATATCTGGTCGGCGCTGACGGAGCGCGGTCACAGGTGGCGCGCCGCTGCGGGTTGGGACAGGTTCGGCAATTCCTGTATGGCGTGGAGTATGAGTTTCCAGGCGCGCAGCTGGCCGATCCCAATGCACTGCACTGTTTCATCAGCAAACGGTTTGCACCGGGCTACATCGGTTGGCTCGCGCAGAATCCGACCGGAATCCAGGCCGGGCTCGCAATGCGTCACGCCCCTCGCAACAGCCAGATACCGGATCTAGATGCTTTCCTGCTGCACGTCGGCCTGGCCGGGGGCCTGCCACGGCAGCTCAAACCGGGACAGGTGCGCGCGGGACTGATCCCCTGCTCCGGCCCTGTGCGCGGAATCGCGCGGGATCGCGTGATATTGACCGGGGATGCAGCCGGAATCGTGTCACCCGTGACCGCTGGCGGCATTCATTCGGCCTGGGAACACGGCTGGCACGTAGGCGAAGCGATCGCCGCGCATCTTCGTGATGACGGCCCACCGGCCGAGCCTGCGGCTATTCGCGCAGCACCACGCTTCCGGGCAAAACGCCTACTGCGCTGGGCATTCGACCATTTTCAAACGGATTGGCCATTCGACCTGCTGCTCCACTCCGCGCCGCTGCGCTGGGCCGCCGGGCAGGTGTACTTTCATAAGCGCAGGCGCGATCAACCGACTGGCTGACCAATGGCCGGCGACGCCTCCAGCAGCGCCTCGAGGTCGGCATCCTTCTGCTGCCACAGCGCGTTCATCCACTGCTGGAAGCGCGCGCGGAAGGCGCGGTCGTTCTGGTAATCGCCGCCTGCCAGCTCGGCCGGGATCGAATGCTGGCGCAGGTGCACGCGGATCTCGGGGATGCGGCCGGCCATCAGGTCCGGCAGCGAGGGCACCCCGGCCGGATAGGCGATGGTCACGTCGAGGATCGCGTGCAGCCCCTGCCCCATCGCATCCAGCACGAAGGCCACGCCGCCCGACTTCGGCTTGAGCAGGTGCCGGTACGGCGATCCCTGCTTGGCATGCTTGGCGGCGGTGAAGCGGGTGCCTTCGACGAAATTCATGATCGAAACCGGGATCGCGCGGAACTTCTCGCAGGCGCGCCGGGTGGCGGCGATGTCGCGCCCGGCCAGCGCCGGGTTGCGCGCGATCTGCTTGGGCGTGTAGCGGCCCATGAACGGGAAATCCAGCGCCCACCACGCCACCCCCAGCAGCGGCACCCAGAACAGCTGGCGCTTGAGGAAGAAGCGCAGCAGCGGGATGCGCCGGTTGAACAGCTTCTGCAACACCAGGATGTCCACCCAGCTCTGGTGGTTGGCCAGCACCAGGTAGTGGCCGTCGTGCTGCAACGCGGTCTCGCCCGTGACCACCAGGCGGGTGTCGGTGAACACGTCCCATAGCCGGTTGTTGAACCCGATCCAACTCTCCGCGATGCCGGTCAGCAGCGGGTTGCAGGCCCGCTGCAGGCGCGGCAGCGGCAGCACCAGCTTCAGCAGCGCCACCAGCAGCAGCGGCAGCACGTGCAGCACGGTGCTGAGCGTGATCAGCAGGAACACCAGGGCGAGGCGGAGGAAGGACATCGGACCGGGGCAGTCGAAATGGGCCCGCCATTGTCGCGGAAACGCCGGTGTACTTTCAGGCCGCCGCTATCATGCGCACATGCCGCGCATCGCCACGCCCCTGCTCACCCGCCCGCTGGGCGAGGCCCTGCTCGCCGCCCGCGCCGCCGGACATGCGGCCTGGCAAGGCTCGCTGGATCTCGGCCGCAGCCGCGAGACCGTCGCGCTGGCGGCCGACCACTGGACCTGGCGCGGCGCGGCCTATGCCTATCCCGGCAAACTCAAGGACCGCACCCTGTACTGGTGGGACGGCGACGCGTTCGCCCCGGTGTCGCGCTACGCCGGGAAACTCATCAAGCTGGTGCCGACCGGGTGGGACGTGCCGAGCTTCGAGATCGACGGCATCAAGATGCTGCCGACCGCGAAGGAATCACCGCTAATGGATGCGCGACGTAAAGTGGCGCTGGTGCAGCCCGCGGGCAAGACCCTGCTGGACACGTGCGGCGGGCTGGGCTACTTCGCCGCCTGCTGCCTCGAGGCGGGCGTGGCGGCCATCCAGTCGTTCGAGAAGAACGAGGACGTGCTGTGGCTGCGCGCGCTCAACCCGTGGTCGCCGGATCCGGACGAAAGCAGCGGCCGCCTGCGCCTGGCGCATGCGGACGTCTCGCAGGCGATCGCCGGCCTGCCGGATGCCGCGTTCGATGCCGCCCTGCACGACCCGCCGCGCTTCGGCATCGCCGGCGAGCTGTATTCGCTGGCGTTCTACCAGCAGCTGGCGCGGGTGCTGCGGCGCGGCGGCCGGCTGTTCCACTACACCGGCAGTCCCAACAGACTGACCTCCGGCCGCGACGTGCCGCGGGAGGTCGCCAAGCGGCTGGAGACGGCCGGCTTCCGCGCCGAGCTGGCGCTGGACGGCGTGCTGGCGACGAAGCGCTGAGGCCTCCGCGACGCATGGCCCGATGGTCATCGTGTCGGCCGGCACTGCAACGCGCCGGCCCGATCGGCTGCAATGGGCGCCTTCTCCAGCGAGACGCCCCATGCACGCCCTTCGCTTCCTCCCGCTTGCCCTCGCCCTTGGCCTGCCGCTCACCGCGACCGCCACCGAGCCCGTGCGCGTCACCGCCACCGACCTCCACCTGGAGGCACTGCGTCCGGCCACGATGACCTACCTGGTCTATTTCCACGGCGCCGCCGGCAGCGGCGCCAAGCGCGCCATGCTGGCCACCAGCAGCGTCCGGCGCGAACGCGTTGAAGGCACGGATGCCTGGGTGATCGACCAGTCCTGGGAGGACGAGACCGGCATCGTCCACACCGCGCACACGGTTCATGCGGCGAAGGACGCCGCCACGCTGGCGCAGACCAGCCACTGGAACCGCGCCGGACGCCAGTTCACCTCCCGCATCGAGCCTGCAACCGGCCGTGGCGACATCGACGGCGACCTGCCGGACGCCGCCCGCAGCAACATGCAGGCCGGATTCACCGCGATGCGCGACGGCTGGTGGATGAACTGGCATTCCGACCTCACGCTGCTGCCGCTGCTGCCCTACGAGAAGGGCGGCACCCTGCGCATCCGGCTGTTCGACGTGGGCATGGCCGCACCGATGGACGTGGACTACGTGGTGCTGGGCGAACGCATGTTGGCGGGCGCCGACGGCAAGCCGCGCGCCTGCTGGCTGGTGGAAACCGAGAGCGGCAAGCCCGGCAGCGGCAACGTGCAGCGCTTCTGGATCGACAAGGCGCAGCGGGTGGTGGTCAAGGAAGAGGACATCTTCAACGGCAGCTACCGCTCGAAGGTGCTGCTGGCGGCGCCGGCGACCATCGAGTTCCCGCTGCCTGCGGCGGCCGGCTGAGGCACGCGCCCCGCCCCGCCGCTCAGGTACGTCGCTCGGCGCGCACCAGCGCCGGATCGTCCGCGTGTTCCAGCAGCAGCTGGCGCACGCGGTCCTGCCAGGCCGAGGCGAACGCGGCGCGCTCCTCGCCGCTGGCATCGGCGGCCAGCGCCCGCTCCATCAGCGAACGCAGATGCGCGGCGGGCGGCACCGCGGCCAGGTTGAGCACCACATGCACGGTATCGGCGCTGTCGATCCGCCGGAATGCGGCGAGCGCGCGCAGATCGCCACCGCCATAGCGCAGCAGGCCGTGCCGGGCATGCCGCCCGGCCAGCCCGGAAAACCCGTTGTTCGCCGCCGCGCCGGTGATCAGGGTGAACACCTGCGCGATCACCCCGGTGCTGCCCTCCACCTCGGCCGCGCTCATCGTCACCTGGATCCCGCCGCGCTCCGGCAACGCCTCCGGGTACAGCTGGCGCAGCGCCGCGCGCACCGCGAGGTAGGCACCGGCAACGGTCGGGCAGGAATGCCCGGCCAGGCGCACTGCGTCGGCATAGCCATACTCCAGCAGGCCGCCCTCCGCCGCGCCGAGCAATTCGGCCAGCGGATCGCGCAGCAGCAGGCGCGGGGCCTGCGAATAGAACGCGGGCAGGTGCATTCCTCCCCTCCGGAGTGCATCGCATGCAGTGATCGCCCGACGATACCCCAGCCCTGCACCGGAATCGCAGGCAACCGCGGAGTGCGTGACGCAGTTCCGCTCTTGCATCCGCGTGCCATATCGGATTGGATGACGGCAGTCACCGACGGAGCGAATGGATGCCGCACCGCCTGCCGCCCACCGACCAAGTGCTGGACCTGCTGCCGGATGCCGTCTGCGTGGTGGATGCCGATGGCGTACTGCGCTTCGCGAACGCCGCGTTTGACCGCCTGCTCGGCCTGCGCCCCGGGGAAATGGTCGGGCGTGCCCTGTTCGAGCTGGTCCACCCCGACGATCGCGCCGCGTCCGAATACCAGGCCCAGGCCCTCATGCAGGGCGGCGGCGAGCGCCATTTCCGCAACCGCTACCTGCACCGCGACGGCCGCGCGCTGGAGCTGCTGTGGGCCGCGCACTGGCTACCGGAATACGGCGTGCGGATCGGGGTTGGACGCGAGATCGGCGACCTGCGGCGGATGGAGCGCGAGTTGGAGCACCACGCCCACCACGATCCGCTGACCGGCCTGGCCAATCGCCGCCGGCTGGAACAGGCCGTTCACGCCGCCCTGGGCCAGGCGGTCGAGCGCGCGGGCCAGGTGGCCCTGCTCTACATCGATCTGGATGGCTTCAAGCAGGTCAACGATGGCGGCGGCCACGACGCAGGCGACCAGGTCCTGCGCATGCTGGCGCAGCGGCTGCAGGACGGCGTGCGCCAGAGCGACCTGGTGGCGCGGATCGGGGGCGATGAATTCGTGGTGCTGCTGCCCGGCTGCAGCGTCGCGGATGCGCACGCGATGGCCGGCCAGCTGCGCCAGTGCCTGCGCGCGCCCTGCACGCTGCAGGCCGCAACCTTCGCGCTCGATGCCAGCATCGGCATCGCCTGCTTTCCCGACGACGGCGCGGACGCGGCGACCCTGATCGCCCGCGCCGACGCCGCCATGTACGCCGGAAAACGCCCGCGCTGAGCGCGCTCAGCGCACATTGGAGATGCTGTTCTTGGCGGTGTCGTGCTTGGCCTTCAGCACGCCGCCCTGGACCTGGAACGCGAGTTCGATCCGCACCTGCGGCGGGGCGGACGTGCGCACCTGGGCCTTGAGGGTGTCCTTCAGCCCGCTGCTGGCTTTCTCCACCACCTTGTCGGTCTCCTTGCCCTTCCCCGCCACGCCTTTTCCCACCACGAGGGTCAGCAGGTACTCGCCATCGACCAGCGGCTCGGTGACATCGATCTGCCCGGGACCGGCCTCGCGACTCGGCAGCGCGGCCATCCCCGGCGCCACCCGACCAGTCGCCGCGTAGCTGGCGGACGCCGCGCCGCCGCCGGCGCTGCCGGACAGGGCGGACACCGCGGCCGACACGATCGCCCCCCCGGGCAGTGCGTTGCCCGGCACCGCAGCCGGCGTCTCGACCGGGGCCAGCTTCAGGGCCTGAAGGTCCGCGCGCACGCCATGTCCGCCGGGGACAGTCACCACGCACTGGCGGCCATCGCAGGCCGCCTCGATCTGCAGGCTGGCGCCCTGGGCCAGCGCGCTACCCGCCGCGTGGAGGCCGCCGTTGACTCGCTCGCCGAAGGTGGCGCCCTGGGTCTGCTTGGATACGGTGACGTTCATCGAAATGCGGCCGGGCGTTCCGCTATCGATTTTCATTTTCGCAGCGGTTGCAACACCGGAGACCAGCACCAGCCCCCACGCCGCCACCTGCATGATCGTGCGCATATGCCACCTCGTCGTTGTCCCCAGGTCTGCCCGATCCTACTCCTCGCCCCGCCGGTG
>CAYYAT010000062.1:0-281 GCA_964469595.1 uncultured Thermomonas sp. | reverse complement strand
AATGGCGCCCGGGGCCGCATTCGCGTAGAATTCAGCTTGACAAACACGCGCCCTGCGTGCAGGCCAGCCCCGATACCGCCCTGCCCGCACCCCTCCCGCGCTTGCGCGCCGCTGTCGTTCCGTCGTTGCGGCGGCCCCTGCACTTCCGTCCTTCCCGCTTCCCCGGCCGCCATCCCGGCCAATCGCGACACCGCCGGGCACGCGCCCGGCGGCCCACCCGGCACCCTTGCGTGTCCGCCACAGGAGGCTCCATGCCCCGCACCAGGACCACCCCGCCGCCG
>CAYYAT010000061.1:7395-7891 GCA_964469595.1 uncultured Thermomonas sp. | reverse complement strand
CGGTGTTGGACGCGGCGTCGATCTCCAGCAGGTCGATGTAGCGGCCGGCGTCGATCGCCAGGCAGGTCTCGCACTCGCCGCAGGGGTCGCTGGACGTGCCGCGCTCGCAGTTCAGGCTCTTGGCGAAGATGCGCGCGATGGTGGTCTTGCCGACCCCGCGGGTACCGGTGAACAGGAACGCATGATGGACGCGGCCGGTCTCCAGCGCGTTGGTGAGCGCACGCACCACGTGTTCCTGGCCGACCAACTCGGCGAAACGCTTGGGGCGCCACTTGCGGGCGAGCACGAGGTAGGACATGCCGGCATTGTGGCATGGACCGGCGCGCCGTCGGCGGGGGCGCCAGCGCGTGTTGTGGAAGCGCCCAGCCGCCGCTAGAATGCGCGATCCCGGAGAGGTGTCCGAGTGGTTGAAGGAGCACGCCTGGAAAGTGTGTAGGCGGCTAAACCCCGCCTCGGGGGTTCGAATCCCCCTCTCTCCGCCAGATCGATGCATCCT
>CAYYAT010000061.1:6634-7385 GCA_964469595.1 uncultured Thermomonas sp. | reverse complement strand
AGGCAGCAACGGTATCGACTGACGCGGGCGCCGAGGTCAGCCGGCGGGGCCGCCGCCTTTTCGGGCCCGACCATCGCCATCCAGCGCGCCGTGCCCTCCGAGCGCGCGCCTGCCCCGCCAGCCTCAGTAGCCGCGTTCCCAGGTCGCCGCGTAGGCCGTGCGCAGGCGGGCGAAGTCGGCCTCGACGGCCTCCGCGCTGCGCGCGCCGCGACGCTTGTGCAGCGAGCGCAGCAGGCGCTGCAGATTCGCCTCGCGCCAGCCGGTAGCGGGGATGCGCAGGTGTGAGCGGTCGAAATCGATCATCCAGCCGCGCCCCTGCCCATCGAACAGGAGGTTGTGCGCGTTCAGGTCGGCATGGTCCAGCCCGGCGCGATGGAAGCGCGCGATCAGTTGCCCGGCGGCCTCCCACGGCGCCGCGCCGTCCACGGCCAGCGCGGCCAGCGAGCGCACGTCGTGCAGCCGCTGCATCAGGATCGCGGCCTGGTAATGCAGGCCCTCGCGCCGGTACCAGGCCGCGAACGGCAGCGGCACCGGCAGCTTCTTCGCGCGCAGCGTGCGCAGCAGGCGGAACTCGGCGAAGCTGCGCACGCGCTGGATGCCGCGCCAGAGATGCTGGTCACGGCTGAACTTCGCCATCAGGCCGCCGCGCAGGTAATGCCGCAGCAGCGCATCGCCCTGCCCGAAATCGATGAACCAGGCGCCGCCGCGCCCGGGTCGACCAATGGCTGGACTGGCAGGCGGCCGACCTGAA
>CAYYAT010000061.1:0-6624 GCA_964469595.1 uncultured Thermomonas sp. | reverse complement strand
GTGGCCGGGGTCGAACCACTCCGGTTCCGGTTGCCGCACCTGGGTGCGGTCGAACAGAATCGCGCCGTAGCCGCGCGCGTCGCGGAACGGCGTCAGGTGCTCGTTGGCGTCGAAACCGGTCATCCCTGCGAGTGTAGCAACCGCGTGCCCAAAGTCCCCGCCCCGCGTTCCCTCTGCCTGCTGCGCCTGTCCGCGCTGGGCGACGTCACCCACGTACTGCCGCTGGTGCACACCCTGCAAACCGGACTGCCCGGCGTCGCGCTGACCTGGGTCATCGGCCGCGGCGAGCACCGCCTGCTGCACGGTCTGCCGGGCGTGCGCTTCGTGGAATACGACAAGAACACCGGACTGGCCGGCATGCGCGCCTTGCGCCGCGAACTGGGGCAGCGCTTCGACGCGCTGCTGCAGCTGCAGGTCTCGGCCCGCGCCAACCTGCTGTCGGCGTTCGTGCCGGCGCGGCGGCGGATCGGCTACGACCGCTCGCGCAGCAAGGAAGGCCACGGCCTGTTCATCCACGAACGCATCCCCGAGCTCGGCAACGCCCACGTGCTGGACGCCATCGGCAGCTTCTGCGAGCCGCTGGGGCTGGTGCGCGGCGAGGTGGTCTGGAACCTGCCGGTGCCGGACGAGGCCCATGCCTGGGCGCGCGCGCAGTGGGCCGACGATGGCCGCCGCACGCTGATGATCTCGCCATGTTCCAGCCACGCGCTGCGCAACTGGCGCGCCGAGCGCTACGCCGCGCTGGCCGATCACGCCGCCGCGCAGGGTTGGCGGATCGTGCTGTGCGGGGGACGCAGCGAGCTCGAGCGTCGCACCGGCGATGCCATCCTCGCCGCCATGTCGGCGCGCGATGGCGTGCTGGACCTGATCGGCAAGGACACCCTCAAGCAGCTGCCGGCCCTGCTCGCACGCGCCGACCTGCTGGTGACTCCGGACTCGGGGCCGATGCACATCGCCAACGCGATGGGCACCAAGGTGCTGGGGCTGCACGCCGCCACCAACCCGCACCGCAGCGGCCCATATTCCGACCGCCGCTTCTGCGTGGACCGCTACGACGATGCCGCGCGGAAATACCGCGGTAAGCCGGCATCGGACCTGAAATGGGGCACGAAGATCGAGGCCGAAGGCGTGATGGACCTGATCCGCGTCGAGGACGCCGTGGCGGCGTTCGAGCGCTTCCGCGCCAGCCTCGGCTGAGGCTCAGGCGCCCTGCCCGCTGCCGTAGTCCTGGTACGACTTTTCCTCGACGTAAGCCGAGCCCAGCGCGAGGTTGATGTCCTTCTTTACTCGCGCACGGGTGTCGTTCTCGAAATAGACCGCGCGCGCCAGGCGGATGAACTCGGCGTCGAAGGCCTGCGCCTTCTCCTTCAGGCGGATGTCGTCCTCGATCACCCACAAGCGCTCGTTGACCGCCTTCAGCTCGGCGCGCAGGGCGGCGATGTCCTGCCGCGAGGCCGGGTGCGCCGCCCAGGTCGCTTCCAGCGCCGCCAGCTCATTGCGCACGTTGGCCAGCTTGGCCGGATCGCTCATGCGCTCGGACTTGATCTGCAGGATGGCGATCTTGTCGAGCAGTTCGCCGAAGGAAACGGGGACGTGGATCTCGGACATGGGCACAGGCAAGGACGACGGGCGGCCAGTGTACCCGCCTTGCCGCCGGGCCACGCGCCCCGTATCATGCACGCCCCACTTCCGGAGAGGTGGCAGAGCGGTTGAATGTACCTGACTCGAAATCAGGCGTAGGTTTATAGCCTACCGAGGGTTCGAATCCCTCCCTCTCCGCCAGACATGACAGCGCCCCCGGCAGGGGGCGTTTTCATGTCCGGGCCTCGACCCAGGCAGCCACTGGCGACGCCCTCCCTCCGGCCGCGGGCATCGCGCCCCCACTTCCGGCACGGGCAGGCGTCGCAGCCGACCATCATCATCGGAGCTCAGCCCGCCGCCCGCATTGCCCTGCAGTCCGGTTCGCGCGCATGATTCCGTTGGCCCCCATGAACCCCGGACGCCAGCCGCACGCATGATCGAATTCGGACACCTGACCCATGTCGGCCTGCGGCGCGAGCTGAACGAGGACACCTATTACGGCGACAGCGCACTGGGCCTGTGGTTGGTCGCGGATGGCATGGGCGGGCACGAGTACGGCGAGGTCGCCAGCGCGCTGGCGCGCGAGGTCATCGTGCGCGAGGTGCGCGCCGGACGCAGCCTGGCCAGCGCCATCGTCACCGCCGACGAGGAAATCATCCGCTGCTCCAAGCGCCGCGGCGACAGCCTGCCGATGGGCACGACCGTGGTGGCCGCACGGGTGGACGGCAGCCGCTTCGAGGTGGCCTGGGTGGGCGACAGCCGGGTGTACCTGTGGCGGGACGGCAGCCTCACCCAGATCTCGCACGACCACAGCTACGTGCAGGAGCTGATCGCCCAGGGCGCGATCAGCGCCGACCAGGCGCGCAACCATCCGCACCGCAACGTGGTGACCCAGGCGCTGGGTGTCACCGCCCCGGAGCAGTTGAATGTCGAGACGCTCTCCGGCGAGCTGCGCCCCGGTATGCAGCTGCTGCTGTGCAGCGACGGGCTGACCGAGGAAGTGGACGACCGTCAGATCGCGCAGGTGCTGGCCCACCGCGAATGCAGCGCGCAGGAGTGCGTGGACGGGCTGGTGGCAGCCGCCCTGGACGGCGGCGGCTCGGACAACATCACCGTGGTGCTGGTGCGCCGGCACTGAGCATTCCCCGCCGGCGCCCCGCGAACCGGCCCGCCTGCGCGCCCGCGTCAGCCTGCTTCCGCCTCCAGCTCGCGCCACAGGCAGCGGCCGGCCTTCTTTTCCAGCGCCGCCAGGCGCGCCGCGTGCGCATCGGCTTCCTCCGTCTGCACGCGCACCCGCACCCGCGGGGCGTCCAGCGCGTCCAGCAGGACCGCCGCCTCCACCGCGACTTCCGCGACCTCCTCGCCGAAGCCGATCTCGCGCTGGCCGGAGGTCATTGCCAGGTACACGTCCAGCAGGATCTGGGCGTCGAGCAGGGCGCCGTGCAGCTGGCGCTGCGAGTTGTCCACGCCCAGCCGCTTGCACAGCGCATCCAGCGAATTGCGCTGGCCCGGGAAGCGCTGGCGCGCCATCGCCAGGGTGTCCTCGATCCGGCAGCGGTCCTCGATCCTGCCGCCGCCGGGGATCCGCGCCAGCTCGGCATTGAGGAAGCCGAGGTCGAACGCGGCGTTGTGGATGATGAGTTCCGCGCCGTCGATGAAGGCCAGGAACTCTTCCGCCACTTCGGCGAAGCGAGGTTTGTCGGCGAGGAACTCGAGGGTCAGCCCGGTCACCTCCTGCGCGCCCGGCTCGAACTCGCGGTCGGGATTGAGATAGCGATGGAAGGTGCGCCCGGTGGGCCGCCGCTCCAGCAGCTCGACGCAGCCGATTTCGACCACGCGGTTGCCTTTCTGCCATTCCAGGCCGGTGGTTTCGGTATCGAGGACGATCTGTCGCATCAGCCTGCCAGCTCCGGGGACTGCCTGAATTTCAATGCCTGCGCGCGTGCCAGCTGGTCAACGCGCTCGTTCTCGGTGTGCCCGGCATGGCCCTTGACCCAGCGCCAGTCCACCGCGTGCCGGGACGCCGCGGCGTGCAGGCGTTCCCACAGGTCGCGGTTCTTGACCGGTTCGCCGCCGGCGGTTTTCCAGCCGCGCCGCAGCCAGCCGGGCATCCATTCGGTGATGCCCCGACGCACGTATTGCGAGTCGGTCGTGAGCACCACCTCGCATGGCTCCTTCAGGGCCTCCAGCGCGGCGATCGCGGCCATCAGCTCCATCCGGTTGTTGGTGGTGGCGGGCTCGCCGCCGGCCAGCTCGCGCTCGACCCCGCGCCAGCACAGCAGCGCGGCCCAGCCGCCCGGCCCGGGATTGCCCAGGCAGGCGCCATCGGTGTGCACCTGCACCTGCTTGCGCGCACTCATGCCGAAGGCTCTGCCTGCCAGCGCAGCGCACGCGGCCGGCGCAGCGGGGTCATCGCGCGCACCCGCTTCTCGGCGCGCAGCAGGTAGCCGGCGCGCAGGCCCGCCCCCTCCTGCTCGCCCGCCGCCGCCGCGATCGACCATACCGGGCCCAACCCCAGCGTGACCGCATCCGGTGCCAGTCCGGCCGCGCGCAGGCGACGGCGCCAGCTGATCGGTTCGCGCGCCGCCAGCCCCTGGCCACGCCACTGCCAGCGGTAGGGCGACAGCGGATTCAGCGCGAACAGCCATAGCCAGCCGCCGGGCACCAGCACCCGCGTGCACTCCTCCAGCAGCGGCAGCGCGGCATCCGCCGGGCCCGAATCCAGCACATGCTGCACGATCACCACCGCGCAGGTCTCGCTGGCCAGCGGCAGCGGCAGGCCGCAGCGCAGGGCACCATCGAAGCCGGTGCCGTGGCAGCGCAGGCGCAAGGCCCACGCATCGCCTTCCGCATCCAGCAGGTCGACCGCCGGCGGCGCCAGCCACAGCGCGGCCTGGCCCGGGCGCTGGCGCAGCGCATCCCCCACCCCGGCGGCTTCGCTGGCCAGCAGGGCCTGTCCGGCGATGCTTGCGAACCAGGCCTCGGCGGGCGCGGCGTCGGATTGACGCAATGGGCGATGGGACGGCATGGTGGGGATTCTGCGGGAAAGCCCGCCCCCCGTCACGACTGGACAAATGCCGCTGCAGTGCCTGCCCGCCTTCGAGGACAACTACATCTGGCTGCTGCGCGATGCCGAAGATCGCGCGCTGGTGGTCGATCCGGGCGACGCCGCGCCGGTGCTGGCCGCGCTGGGCGACGCGCCGCCGCTGGCCATCCTGCTCACCCATCACCACGGCGACCATATCGGCGGCGTCGCCGCGCTGCTGGCGCGCTGGCCTGCCATCCCGGTATTCGCCCCGCACGACGACCGCATCCCGCAGGCCAGCCAGCGCGTGGCCGATGGTGATCGCATCACCGTCGGCGACTGGCGCTTCGAGGTGCTGGCCGTGCCGGGGCATACCCGCAGCCACGTGGCCTACCACGGCGCGGGCCTGCTGTTCTGCGGCGACACCCTGTTCAGCCTCGGCTGCGGGCGCATGTTCGAGGGCACGCCGCCGCAGATGCACGCCTCGCTCGCGCGGCTGGCCGCGCTGCCCGGCGACACCCGCGTGTGCTGCGCGCATGAGTACACGCTGGGCAACGCGGCATTCGCGCTGGCGGTGGACCCCGGCAACTCCGCGCTGCGGGAGCGCACGGCCGAGGTACGCGCCCTGCGCGCCGCCGATCGCCCCACCCTGCCGACGACGCTTGCCGAGGAGCGCGCCTGCAACCCGTTCCTGCGCTGCGACGCCCCGGCGGTGCGCGCGGCGGCCGAGGCGCATGCCGGCCAGCCGCTGGCGGATGCCGCGGCCGTGTTCGGCGCGCTGCGGGCCTGGAAGGACGGCTTCCGCGCCTGATCGCCCGCCTCTTCCGTACGGTCGCGCACACTGGCCGCGGCCGGGCGCGCAAGGCACACTAGAGCATTCGCTCGACGCGCCCCACACGCATCATCAAGGAGACACCATGGGATTCTTGCAAGGCAAGCGCGCGCTGGTCACCGGCATCGCCAGCCAGCGTTCGATCGCCACCGGCATCGCCGACGCCTTCCATCGCGAGGGCGCCGAGCTGGCGCTGACCTACCAGAACGACAAGCTGAAGTCGCGGGTCGAGGACGCCGCCGCCGAGTACGGCAGCAAGATCGTGCTGCCGCTGGACGTGGCCTCGGACGAGCAGATCGACGCCTGCTTCGCGGAACTGGGCAAGCACTGGAGCGACGGCTTCGACATCCTCGTGCACTGCATCGCCTTCGCCCCGCGCGAAGCCATCGAGGGCGACTTCCTCGACGGCATCACCCGCGAGCGCTACCACATCGCGC
This sequence comes from uncultured Thermomonas sp., assembly GCA_964469595.1. Lineage (GTDB taxonomy): Bacteria > Pseudomonadota > Gammaproteobacteria > Xanthomonadales > Xanthomonadaceae > Thermomonas. Next base: position 749 of record CAYYAT010000061.1, on the reverse strand, counting down.
ACGACATCAGCGCCTACTCGCTGGCCGCGCTGGGCAAGGCCGCGCGCCCGCTGATGAAGGGCCGCAACGGCAGCATCCTCACCCTGTCCTACCTCGGCGCCGAGCGCGCGCTGGCCAACTACAACACGATGGGCGTGGCCAAGGCCTCGCTGGAAGCCACCGTGCGCTACATGGCGATGGCGCTGGGCCCGGAGGGCACCCGCGTGAACGCGATCTCGGCCGGCCCGATCCGCACCCTGGCCGCCAGCGGCGTGGCGAACTTCCGCAAGATGCTCAGCCAGTTCGAGGCGGTGGCGCCGCTGCGCCGGGTGGTCACCATCGAGGACGTCGGCAACACCGCCGCGTTCCTGTGCTCGGACCTGGCCGCCGGGATCACCGGCGAGATCACCTACGTGGACGCCGGCTACAACATCATGGGGATGAGCGGGATCGAGTGATCGCGCCCGCCCGGGCCACCCGGCCCATGACGCAGAACGCCCGGCATTGCCGGGCGTTCTGCGTTGGCGCCACCGGTCGTGGACGACGCGCTTACAGGCGGTCTTCCGCGACCTTGATCACGTAGTGCTTACGCACGGCCCGGATGAAAGCGTCCTGCGCCTGCGCACCGATCGAGGCGGCCACCTGCGCGCGCAGCTGCGCGCGCTCCTGCGGGGTCACCTGGCCGATGTCGCCATCGCGCGCCGCGCGCACCGCGAAGACCACCAGCTGGCCGCCGGCGCCAGGGTGGGCGAGGTCCGGAGCGACGTTCG
>CAYYAT010000060.1:0-7931 GCA_964469595.1 uncultured Thermomonas sp. | reverse complement strand
GTGGAAGAGGTGGCGCGCAAGCTGCAGGAGCGTTTCCAGCTGGACTGCGCGTGGCAGGGCGATGCCCTGCATTTCTCGCGTTCCGGGGTGGATGGGCAGATCGACGTGCAGGACAAGGCGCTGCACGTGCACGCCAAGCTGGGCTTCCTCGCGGCGATGTTCAAGGAGCCGATCGAGGCCGAGATCCGGCGCGTGCTGAAAGAGAAGTTCTGAGGCGGACGCCGTCCGCGCGGCGCGGGCGCATGGCGCCGGCAGCGCGCCGCTTCCAGTGCGCCGGTCCTGGCGTGATGTCCGCGCGCCAGGCACGGTTTCCGAAGCAACTGCCGGCGCAAGCGTGTTGCGCTGCGGCATACTGCCACGCCACCCTCGTCCCGCGGAGCCCGTCCAAATGTCGCGCGCCTACAACTTCAGTCCCGGCCCGGCCATGCTGCCCGAGCCGGTGTTGCGGCAGGCGCAGGCCACGATGCTGGAGTACGCCGATGCCGGCGCCTCGATCCTCGAGATCAGCCACCGCGGCCCGGAGTTCCTCGCGGTGGCCCGCCAGGCCGAGGCCGACCTGCGCGCGCTGCTGGCGATCCCCGACGATTACGCGGTGCTGTTCACGGCGGGCGGCGCGACCACCGTGCAGGCACTGCTGCCGCTCAACTTCGCCGCGCCCGGCCAGGCTTGCGACTACGTCATCAGCGGCCACTGGGGCAAGACCGCGCTGAAGCAGGCCGCGTCCTGCGTGGAGGCGCGCATCGCCGCCAGCAGCGAGGACGGCGGCTTCCGCGACCTGCCGCCGCGCGATCAGTGGCGGCTCTCGGCGGACGCGGCCTACCTCCACGTCACCGCCAACGAGACCATCCACGGCGTGGAGTGGCGCGACATCCCGGATGCGGGCGAGGTGCCGCTGGTCGCGGATTTCAGCTCCTCGATCGCCTCCGCGCCGATCGACGTGCGCCGCTTTGGCGTGATCTACGCCGGCGCGCAGAAGAACCTCGGGCCGGTCGGCATCACCGTGGTGGTCGTCCGCCGCGACCTGCTGGAGCGCGCCGGCCAGCCGCGTGCGCCGATCTTCGACTACCGCGCCCAGTTGGCCGCCGAGTCGATGCTCAATACCCCGCCCAGCTGGAACTGGTACGTGCTGGGCCTGACCGTGAAGTGGATGCTGGACGAAGGCGGCGTGGCCGAGTTCTCGCGCCGCAACGCGCGCAAGGCGGCGTTGCTGTATGCCGCCATCGACGGCTCCGGCGGCTTCTACCGCAACGAAGTGGCGCCGGGTGCGCGCTCGCGCATGAACGTGCCGTTCTTCCTGCCCGATCCGGCGCTGGACGCGGTGTTCCTGGCGGAGGCGAAGCAGGCCGGGCTGGTGGCGCTGAAGGGTCACCGCGTGCTCGGCGGCATGCGCGCCTCGCTGTACAACGCGATGCCCGAGGCCGGCGTGCAGGCGCTGGTCGATTTCATGCGGGAGTTCCAGACCCGCCATGGCTGAGAAGAAGACCCCCCGGCGGCCCGCGCCGCCCAAGGCCGCGACGAAGCCGCGCACGCCGGCGCGCGCCAAGGCCGATGTCACGGCCGATGCCCCGGCCGGGCTCGACCTGGCGCAGGTACGGGCGCAGATCGACGGCATCGACCAGCAGATCCAGGCGCTGATCGCCGAGCGCGCGCGCTGGGCGCGCCAGGTCGGCAAGGCCAAGGGCAAGCTCGCCGCGGCGGTGGATTACTACCGTCCCGAGCGCGAGGCGCAGGTGCTGCGCCGGGTGGTGGACCGCAACGACGGCCCGTTGGCGGATGAGGTGCTGGTGCGGCTGTTCCGCGAAGTGATGTCGGCCTGCCTCGCGCAGCAGGAGCCGCTGAAGATCGGCTATCTCGGTCCGGAGGGCACCTTCAGCCAGCAGGCGGCGCTCAAGCATTTCGGCCATTCCGCGCACGGCCTGCCGCTGGGCAGCATCGAGGAGGTGTTCCAGGAAGTGGCCGCCGGGCATGCCGATTTCGGGGTGGTGCCGGTGGAGAACTCGGGGCAGGGCCCCATCCAGGTGACGCTGGACATGTTCCTGACCTCGCCGCTGCGGATCTGCGGCGAAGTGGAGCTGCGGGTGCACCAGCACCTGCTTTCGCGCAGCGGCCGGATCGAGGACATCGAGCGCATCTACGCGCATCCGCAGGCCTTCGCGCAGGCCGCCGGCTGGCTGCGCACGCACCTGCCGCGCGCCGAGAAACTCCCGGTGTCCAGCAATGCCGAGGGCGCGCGCCGCGCGCGCCTTGCCGACGATGCCGCGGCGATCGCCGGCGAGTCGGCCGGGCTGGCCTATGGGCTGAAGCGGGTGGCCGGGCCGATCGAGGACCGCAGCGACAACACCACCCGCTTCCTGGTGATCGGCCGCCAGCCGTTCCCGCCCTCCGGCAACGACCGCACCTCGCTGCTGGTGTCGATCCGCGACCGCCCCGGCGCGCTGTACGGGGTGCTGGAGCCGCTGGCGCGGCGCGGCATCAGCATGAGCCGGATCGAGTCGCGCCCGGAGCATGGCGGCAAGTGGCAGTATGCGTTCTTCATCGACGTGGCCGGCCACTGCGACGAGGCCCCGCTGAAGGACGCGCTGGACGAGATCGCCGCGCAGGGCGATGCGCTGCGGGTGCTGGGTTCCTATCCGGTGGCGATCGCATGATGGATTTTGAGGCGCTGGCGCAGCCGGGCATCCGTGGCCTGCGCGCCTATGATCCCGGGCATGACCTGGTGGCGCTGCGGCGCGCGGCCGCCGCGCCGCTGCTGGAGCTGGGCTCGAACGAGAACCCCTGCGGGCCCAGCCCGCGCGCGCGCCAGGCGGCGATCGACGCGCTGGCCGCCGCCCATGTCTATCCCGATCCGCTGGGTGGCGACCTCAAGCGCGCGCTGGCGCGCCATCACGGCGTCGAGGTCGCGCAGGTGCTGCTCGGAAACGGCTCGCATGAATTGCTGATGCAGCTGGCGCAGGTGTTCGCCGGCGCGGGCGACGAGGTGCTGGCCTCGCAGTACGGCTTCGCGGTGTATGCGCTGGCGGCGCAGGCGGCCGGCGCGACACTGCGGATGGCTCCGGCCCTGCCGCGCGATCACGCGATGCCGCGCGGGCATGATCTCGACGCGCTGCGCGCGGCGATCACGCCGCACACCCGGCTGGTATACCTGGCCAATCCGAACAACCCCACCGGCACCTGGTATTCCGGCGAGGACTTCACGGGCTTCCTCGCCGGCGTGCCGGCAGACGTGCTGGTGGTGGTGGACGAGGCCTATGCCGAGTACGTGGACGCACCGGACTGGGCCTCGGCCGTGACGCTGCTGGCGCGGCATCCGAACCTGGTCGTCACCCGCACCTTCAGCAAGGCCTTCGCGCTGGCGGGGCTGCGGGTGGGCTACGCGCTGGCGCACCCGGGGCTGCTGGCGGTGATGGAGCGCGTGCGCGAGAGCTTCAACGTCAACGCGCCGGCGCTGGCCGCGGCGGAAGCGGCACTGGACGACACGGCTCATTTGCAGGCCTCGGTGGCGGCCAACCGCGTCCAGCGGGAGGCGCTGGCCGCCGCACTGCGCGCGCGCGGGTTGGCGGTGGCGCCCTCGCAGACCAATTTCCTGCTGGTGGAGTTCGGCGAGGCGACGGCCCGCATCGAGGCGGAGCTGCGCGCGCGCGGCGTGATCCTGCGCCCGGTGGGCGGCTACGGCCTGGGCGACTGCCTGCGGATCACGGTGGGCACTGCAGGCGACAACGCGCGGCTGCTGGCCGCGCTGGACGAGGTGATGGCGTGAACGGGATGCACGAGCCCCAGGCCTGGACGGCGTGCGCGGGCAGCCCGCTGCGCGGGACGCTGGAGATTCCCGGCGACAAATCGGTGTCGCACCGGGCGGTGATGCTGGCGGCGCTGGCCGACGGCACCTCGACCATCGACGGCTTCCTGGAAGGCGAGGACACCCGCGCCACCGCGGCGATCTTCGCGCGCCTGGGCGTGCGCATCGAGACTCCGTCGCCGTCGCGGCGGATCGTGCATGGGGTCGGCATCGACGGCCTGCAGGCACCGGATGGCCCGCTGGACTGCGGCAATGCCGGCACCGGCATGCGCCTGCTGGCGGGCCTGCTGGCCGCGCAGCGCTTCGATTCGGTGCTGGTGGGCGATGCCTCGCTGTCGAAGCGGCCGATGCGCCGAGTCACCGTGCCGCTGGCGGCGATGGGCGCGCGCATCGACACGCAGGACGGCGGCACGCCGCCGCTGCGCATCCACGGCGGGCGCGCATTGACCGGTATCGACCATACGCTGGAGATCGCCAGTGCGCAGGTGAAATCGGCGCTGCTGCTGGCCGGGCTGTACGCCAGCGGCGAGACCGTGGTGCGCGAGCCGCATCCCACCCGCGACTACACCGAACGCATGCTGGCCGCGTTCGGCGTGGACATCGCGTTTGCGCCCGGCATCGCGCGCCTGCGCGGCGGCCAGCGCCTGCGCGCGACCGACGTGGCGGTGCCGGCCGACTTCTCCTCGGCGGCGTTCTTCCTGGTCGCCGCCAGCATCGTGCCCGGGTCCGAGCTGCGGCTGCGGCAGGTGGGCCTGAACCCCCGCCGCACAGGCCTGCTGAGCGCATTGCGAATGATGGGTGCGGACATCCGCGAGGCGCATCCGGCCATCCACGGCGGCGAGCCGGTCGCGGACCTGCTGGTGCGGTACGCGCCATTGCGCGGGATCGAGGTGCCCGAGGCGCTGGTGCCGGACATGATCGATGAGTTCCCGGCGCTGTTCGTGGCCGCCGCCTACGCCGACGGACCGACCGTGGTGCGTGGCGCGGCCGAGCTGCGGGTGAAGGAGTCCGATCGCCTGGCCGGGATGGCCGTCGGCCTGCGCGCGCTGGGGCTGCGGGTGGACGAGACCGCGGACGGCGCCACGATTCATCCCGGACCGCTGCAGGGCGGGGCAGTGGACAGCCACGGCGACCACCGCATTGCGATGGCCTTCGCGGTCGCCGCCCAGCGCGCGGCGGGCGCGGTGCGGATCGACGACGTGGCGAACGTCGCCACCTCGTTTCCCGGGTTCGACGCGCTGGCGCGGCAGGCGGGCTTCGGGCTGGCCTGAGCCGTTGCGCTCACGCCATCGCGTTCAGGCTGCCGCGTCCAGCGGCGGCAGCTGCGCCTCGACCGCGTCGTCCAGCGCGGCCCAATCCACCTGCGCGAGGGTTTCGATGCCGCGGGTGGCGGCCTGCAGCAGCCCGCGTTGGACCTCGCTGCGATGCAGTGCCAGCGCGTACGGAATGCGCATGAAGGTGACCATCGCGTAGTGCGGGATGAAGCGGCCGGGATGGCGGTCCTGCAGGGCCAGTTCGAGTTCCCGCTGCAGCAGGTAGTCGGCATCGTCCACGCGGTCGCGCATCTCGATGTAGTTCTCCAGCGCCATCTGCTGGATCGCCGCGGCGTTCGGCCTGCGCTCGGCTTCGAACGCGGCGAATGCCTCGGCCAGCGACGGCGCGCGCTGCAGGTGGTCGGCCAGCGCCACGCAGTCCTCGAACGCGCAGTTCATGCCCTGGCCGTGGAACGGCACCATCGCGTGCGCGGCATCGCCCAGCAGAACCGCGCGCCCGTCCAGGTGCCAGCGGTCCAGGTACAGGGTGGCGAGGTTGCCGACCGGGTTGGCCTCGTAGTCGTGGCGCAGGGCGGGGATCAGCGGCAGGGTGTCGGGGAACTGCTCGCGGAACAGCGCCAGCGCCTCGTCCCCGGTCTGCACCGTCTCGAAGCTGGGGTGCGCACCGCGGTGCGGCATGAACAGCGTCACCGTGAAGGTGCGCTCGTCGTTGGGCAGGGCGATGCACATGTAATGCCCACGCGGCCAGATGTGCAGGGCATTGGGCTCGATCCGGAAGCCGCCGTCGGCGGCCGGCGGGATTTCCAGCTCCTTGTAGCCGTGGTCCAGCCACTCGGTGCGTTCGCCCAGTGGCTGCACCTTCGCCATCTCCGCGCGCAGCGCGGAGCCGGCGCCATCGGCGCCGATCAGCGCACGGAATGGGCGCGATACGGTTTCGGCATGATGGCGGAAGCTGGCGATGCGGGCGTCGAAATCGACCCGCTCCAGCGCGTGGTCGAAGTGCAGGCGGGCGCCGTGCGATTCGGCGATGGTGAGCAGCACCAGGTTCAGCTCGCCGCGGTTGATCGACCAGATCACCTCGGAGTCGTCGCGCCCGTAGCGCTGCAACCCGGGCGTGCCCTGCAGCGGATGCACGAAGCGCCCGCGCATCATCACCGCCTGCTTGAGCACCGCGCCGTCCGCGCCGGCCAGGCGCAGCGCGTGCAGGCCGCGTTCGGCCAGCGCCAGGTTGATCGAGCGTCCACCGGCATAGCCTTCCACGCGCGGGTCGCCGCGCCGTTCGAACACGTCCACCGACCAGCCGCGCTGGGCCAACAGGGTGGCGAGCAGGGCGCCGGCGAGACCGCCGCCGATGATGGTGAGGGCATGCTCAGGCCGCATGGCGCCACTCCTGCACGCTGCGGGCGAAGCGCAACACGTCGCCATAGGTGTTGTAGAGCGGGACCGGCGAAATGCGGATCACGTCGGGCTCGCGCCAGTCGCCCAGCACCCCGCGGGCCGCCAGGAACTCGAACAGCGCACGCCCCCGGTCGCGACCACCGGCCACGCGCAGCGAGAGCTGGCAGCCGCGCCGCGCGGCATCGCGAGGGGTCACCACCTGCAGGACGTCCCGCAGGTCGGCGTCGATCAGCTGCTCCAGGTAGCCGGTGAGGCGTTCGGATTTGGCGCACAGGGCCGGCATCCCGGCGCGGTCGAACAGCGCCAGCGAGGCGCGCAGCGGCGCCAGCGCGAGGATCGGCGGGTTGGAGAGCTGCCAGCCGTCGGCGCCGGGCGTGGGATGGAAGTCCGGTTCCATGCGGAAGCGGCTGGCCGCATCGTGCCCCCACCAGCCGGCGAAGCGCGGGCGGTCGCTGCGCGCATGGCGTGCGTGCACGAAGGCGCCGGCCACCGCGCCCGGGCCGGCGTTCATGTACTTGTAGTGGCACCAGACCGCGAAGTCGGCGCCGGCATCGTGCAGCGCCAGCGGCAGGTTGCCGACGGCGTGGGCGAGGTCGAACCCGGCGACGGCCCCGGCCGCGTGGGCGAGGCGGGTGATCGCGGCGAGGTCGAACGCCTGCCCGGTGCGGTACTGCACGCCGGGCCACAGCACCAGCGCCAGGCGCGGGCCGTGGGTGGCGATGGCGCGCTCGATCGCCGCCATCGAGACGGTGCCGTCGGCCTCGTCGGGCTCGACTTCGATGAGATCGGTCGCCGGGTCGAAGCCGTGGAAGCGCACCTGCGATTCCAGCGCATAGCGGTCGGAGGGGAAGCTGCCGGCTTCCAGCAGGATCGCCGGGCGTTCGCGGGTGGGGCGGTAGAAGCTGACCAGCAGCAGGTGCAGGTTCACGGTCAGCGAATTCATCGCCACCACTTCCGACGGCTGCGCGCCGACCACCCGCGCCAGGCCGTCGCGCACCAGCGCGTGGTAGTCCAGCCACTGCGCCTCGCCGGTGAAGTGGCCTTCCACCGCTTCGCTGGCCCACTTGTCCAGCACCTGCTCGACGTGCGCGCGCGCGCCCTTCGGCTGCAGGCCTAGGGAGTTGCCGACGAAATACGCCTGCGGCGCGCCCTCGTGCAGCGGGAGGTGGAACTCGTCGCGGAAGCCGCGCAGGGGATCGGCGGCGTCGAGCGCGGCGGCGTGGGCGTCGGAGAACAGGTCGGTCATGGCCAGGCGGATGTCCGGAACAGGGTCAGGCGAAGCGCGCGGCGGGCAGGCCCAGCCAGTCCAGCGCGGTGCCGTGGTAGAGGCGGGCCCGCTCGGCTTCGTTCAGCGCCAGGCGTTCGATGCCGGCGCCCGGGGTCTGCTCGCCCAGCGGGAACGGGTAGTCGGTGCCCAGCATCACGCGCTCCTTGCCCGACAGCGGCCCCATGCGGGCCATCTC
>CAYYAT010000059.1:0-7958 GCA_964469595.1 uncultured Thermomonas sp. | reverse complement strand
GCCGCTCGATCTTGCCGCGCTGCGCGGAAAGCCGCTCCTGGTTTCGCTCGTCTTCACCAGCTGCTCCACCGTCTGTCCGCTGACCACGGATTACCTGCGCGGCCAGGTGGAGAATGCGCGCCGCGCGCTGGGGGAGGGCAGCTTCAACGTCCTCACCTTCGGATTCGATGCGCGCGGCGACCGCCCTGCACAGCTCGCCGCCTTCGCCGGCAGCCACGAGCTGACCGCGATCGAGGGCTGGCACATCGCCAGTGCCGATGCCGAAACGACCGCGGCCTTCATCGCGGAACTGGGCTTTTCCTACCGCGCGGCCGCCGGAGGCTTCGACCATGTGACCCAGACGACGATCCTCGACGCCGGAGGCGTGGTCTATCGTCAGGTCTATGGCGAGGCGTTTCCGCCGCAGGTCCTGGTCCAGCCGCTGAAGGAACTCGTTCTCGGCACCCGGACCCGCTCCGCCGCGCCGCAGGATCTCTGGAACCGGATCAGCTTTCTCTGCACCGTCTACACTCCCCTGACCGGCGCCTATCGCTTCGACTACGGCATCTTCTTCGGGATCTTCTTCGGTGCGCTGTCGCTGGTGCTGACGGGGATCGTGATCCTGCGGCTCTGGCTGGAACGCCGGCGCGCGCTCAGGCGTCAGGGCAGGGCGGCGTCATGAACCCGGTCCGCGCGGCGATCCGAAACGGTTTCGACCGGAGCGAGCGCGTTCTCGACCGCGCCTTCGGGCCGGACTGGAACCCGCTGGCGCAGCTCGGACCGATCGGCTGGCTGCTCTTCTGGATCGTCGCGGGCACGGGCATCTATCTCTTCATCTTCTTCGACACCGGCGTGACGGAGGCCTACGCCTCGATCGAATGGCTGACCCGCGACCACTGGTGGCACGCCGGCGTCGCGCGCAGCCTGCACCGCTATGCCTCCGACCTGATGGTGCTGGTGATGTTCCTCCATCTCGTGCGCGAGTGGGCGATGGACCGCTACCGCGGCAAACGCTGGTTCTCGTGGTTGACCGGCGTGGTGGTGATCTGGTTCGTCTATCTCTCCGGCATCACCGGCTACTGGCTGGTCTGGGACCGCCTGGCCCAGTATGTTGCGATGATCACGACCGAACTTCTCGACACGCTCGGCATCTTCGCCGAGCCGATCGCGCGCAACTTCCTGTCGCCGCAGACGCTGTCGAGCCGGTTCTTCACGCTGATGGTGTTCCTCCACATCGCCATCCCGCTCCTCCTGCTCCTGCTGATGTGGATCCACATCCAGCGCATCACCGAGGCGCGCACCAGCCCGCCGCGCGGGCTGGCGGTGCTGCTGCAAGGCAGCGCGCTGGCGCGCACCACCCCGGCCGGGATCCCGAACGATCCGCTGAAGGACGCGCGTACCGGCTACGTCTCGCCGGGCCTGTTCACTGCCACCGTGGACAATGCCGAAGGCAGGCCGGTGGTGTTCGAGTTCCGCCGCGACGGCCTGGGCTGGAAGCTGGCCGGGCTGCGCCTGCCGGACTGATCCGCGCGCTCAGCCGGACGCGGCCTCGTTGGCCACGCCGTGGGGCACGTGGCCGGCGGCCACGTGGCGGCGCGCGGAATCGATGTTGTGCGGGGAGTCGTCGAAGAAGATGTCGGCGCCGAACGCCTCCAGGAACGGCCCCTTGTCGCGGCCGCCGAGGAACAGCGCCTCGTCCAGGCGCACGCCCCATTCGCGCAGGGTGCGGATCACCCGTTCGTGCGCGGGCGCCGAGCGCGCGGTGACCAGCGCGGTGCGGATCGGCGCGTCCTGACCCGGCGGGAACGCTGCCTGCAGGTCGTGCAAGGCCGCCAGGAAGCCGCGGAACGGGCCGCCGGAAAGCGGCTCGTGCGCACGCTCGCGCTCGTGGCGACCGAACGCCTCCACCCCCTGCTCGCGCGATACCCGCTCGCTCTCGTCGCCGAACAGCACCGCGTCGCCGTCGAACGCGATCCGCAGCTGGCGCTGGCGCGGCTCGTTGGCCTTCTCCGGCAGGATGGTGGCGGCGGCCACCCCGGCCTCCAGCGCGCGCCGCACCGATTCCGGGTTGGCCGAGAGGAACAGCTGGGCGCCGAACGGCTTGATGTAGGGCCAGACCGGCGCGCCGGCGGTGAAGGTGGCGCGGCGGATGTCCAGCCCGTGGTGCTGGATCGAATTGAACACGCGCAGCCCGGTGTCGGAGGAATTGCGCGAGAGCAGGATCACCTCGACCCGGCGCGCGCCCGCGTTCAGGCCCAGCAGCTTGCGCACCAGCGGGAAGGCGATGCCGGGCGGCAGCACTTCGTTCTCGCGCTGGCGCTGGTGCGCGGCGAATGCATCGATGCCCTCGCGCTCGAACACCGCATGGCTGTCCTCCATGTGGAACAGCGCGCGCGCGGTGATCGCCACCACCAGCGGCGGCGGGATGCGGTCGTCGGACTCGGGCGGCGCGGGCGGGGCGTGGTCGGGCATCACGGCAAGTATGCGGGCAAGGACGGGATTACGGGCTGAACCAGGCCCGGCTCACGCGCCGGCGCCGGCGTCGCGCTGGAACAGCACGCGCTGCGGCCGGTGCAGGGCGAACCCCTGCGCGTAGTCCACCGACATGTCGGCCAGCAGGTCCAGCAGCTCCTGCGAGGACACCCATTCGGCCACCACCTGCAGGCCCTGCTCGTGGCCGATCTCGGCCACCGCGCGCACGATCGAGCGCGACATGCGGTCGCTGGCCATGTTCTGCACGAAGATGCCGTCGATCTTCACCATATCCAGCTCGAGGTCCTTGAGATAGCCGAACGAGGACATGCCGGCGCCGAAATCGTCCAGCGCCACCCGGCAGCCGAGCTTGCGCAGGCGGGCGATCAGCGCGCTGGAGGCGGCGAAATCGCGCATCGCCACCGTCTCGGTGATCTCGAACACCAGCCGTCGCGGGTCGATCCGGTGCAGTTCCAGCAGCTGGGCGATGCGCTCGAACAGGCCCGGATCTTCCAGGCTGGCCGCGGACAGGTTGATCGCGCAGGTGGCCAGGGCCGCACCGCTGGGATGCAGGCGGTCCAGGTTGGCCAGCGCGGTCTCCACCACCCAGCGGTCCACCAGCGGCATCAGGCCATAGCGCTCGGCCGCTGGCAGGAAGGCGCCCGGCATCACCTCGCCGCCGTCCTCGTCGCGCAGGCGCAGCAGCAGCTCGATGTGCACCCCGCCCTCGCCGCGCAGCGGATGCAGCTCCTGGTAGTCCAGCAGCAGGCGACCGTCGCTGAGCGCCTCGCGGATGCGGTTGGCCCATTCCATCTCGCCCATCCGGCGCGCGATCGCGGCATCGTCCTCGGCATACAGGTGGATGCGGTTGCGGCCGGCCTCCTTGGCCAGGTAGCAGGCGGCGTCCGCGTGCGCGAACAGCTCCTTCAGCGAGGCGGCGCTACGCAGCATCACCACCCCGATGCTGGCGCTGATGGTGTAGTTGCGGCCTTCCCAGGTGAACACGAAGCCCTCGATCCCGGCGCGCATGCGCTCGGCCGCCTGCAGCGCCTCCTCGGTGGCATGCACGCCGGACAGCAGCACCCCGAACTCGTCGCCGCCCAGCCGCGCCAGCATGTCGTGCGGGCGCAGGTTCTCCTTCATCAGCATGGCCAGCCGCACCAGCAGCTCGTCGCCGGCGCCGTGGCCCGAGGTGTCGTTGATCAGCTTGAACTGGTCGAGGTCGATGAACAGCAGCGCACCGACCTGGCGCCCGCTGCTGGACAACAGCGCCTGCGCGCGCAGCTCGAACTCGCGGCGGTTGAACAACCGGGTCAGCGGGTCGTGGCTGGCCTGGTAGCTGAGGCGCTCGGTCAGCTGTCGCTGCTCGGTAGTGTCGCTGGCCACCAGCAGCCACATCGGCACGTCGTCGATCTCGATCGAACTGATCCAGGTGGTGGCCCAGAACGGCCGCCCCTCGGCATCGCGCATCTGCACTTCCAGCGCCTGCGAGCCGCCGGTCTCCGCCGCGTGCAGGCGGTCCTGGCCGCCGATCTCCAGCAGGGTGCCGAAGCCGCCGCGGGCACCGGCGTGGGGATCCAGCTTCTGACGCGCGACCGCGTTGCGATAAACGATGGTGCCGTCGTCCTTGCGCACCAGCAGCACCAGGCAGGGCAGCAGTTCGTTGAGGGTGCGGAAGCGCTCCTCGCTGGCGCGGAAGCGCGCGCTCATCGCGGTGCCGAGTGCGATCGCCTGCTCGCGCGTGCTCACCAGCGACCATGCCAGCGCCGCCAGCAGGACGCTGATCGCGGTGCCGATCCAGACCACCATCCACCACTCGCCCTGTCCGTCCAGGGCCGCGCGCGGGGCGGCGCTGAACCGCCAGGTGCGGCCGCCGAAGCGGAACTCCACCACGTGCGGCAACCCGCCCGACGCCGCCGCGAACCGGCGCTCGTACAGCAGGCGCGGGGATCCGTCGCCCACGTCCTCCACTTTCGCGCTGGCCAGTTGCGAGGACGCTTCGGGGATGACGGAATCGATCAGGTCGGAAATGCGGACCGAGGCGCCCAGTGATCCCACCATCGCGTCCCGGCGCGCCTGCACGCTGGATGGAATGGGGCCTGGCCTGTACACCGGCAGGCGCAGGATGATGCCATCCAGCGGGCCTGCGCTGTCGCGGCTCTGGATCAACCGGAACGGCGGCGACATCGCCACCTGGTTGCTGTCGCGCGATCGCCGCAACGCCTCCATGTTCATCGGCTGGCGGGCGATGTCCAGTCCGCGCAGGGCCTCGTTGCCTTCCTGCGGCACGTACATGGTGGTGATGTAGTGCTCGCGCCCGTCGATGAGACGGCGCTCGGCATAGGCCAGCGCCTGCAGGCTGATACGAATGTCGCCGCTGGCCTGCATGTTCTCATAGGCGCGCATGTACTCGTCCGGGGTCACCTCGTCGGACGACAGGAAGATCGACTGGAACGCCCGGATCAGGTGCTCGCACTGGCGCAGCTGCTCGTACAGGCTCGAGGAAAAATGCCCGACCTGCTTGACGAACTCGCGGCGCGCCTCGCGCTCGCCGCGGGCGCGCTCCAGGTCGGCCAACCACAGCGTCCCGCCCATGCCCAGCAGCAACACCAGCAGCGCCCAGGCCCAGGCCGGGACGCGCCGGCGCGCCGCCTGTCCTTGCACCGGATCGCTACCGCTGGGCGTGGCTTCGAATGTCATGCAAGGCGTGCTCGGGGGAAAGGGCTAGACGGTGAACTGCTCGATCAGGATGCGCTCTTCCAGGTTGTGCTCGGGGTCGAACAGCAGGGTGACGTGGCGGTCACGGGACTCGCGGACCAGCACCTCGGTGACGTCGCGCACCTCGTGCGAATCGGCGGTGGCGCTGACCGGGCGCTTGAGCGGATCGCGCACCCGGAACCGGACTTCGGTGCCCGCCTTGAGCACCGCACCGCGCCAGCGCCGCGGCCGGAACGGGGCGATCGGGGTCAGCGCCATCACGTTGGCCCCGAGCGGCAGGATCGGGCCGTGCGCGGAGAAGTTGTAGGCGGTGCTGCCGGCCGGGGTGGCCAGCATCACCCCGTCGCAGATCAGCTCGTCCAGGCGCACCTCGCCATTGAGCTCGATGCAGATGTGCGCAGCCTGGCGGGTCTGGCGCAGCAGCGAGACCTCGTTGTAGGCCAGGGAATCGACGCTGGCCCCGGATTCGGTCTGGGCGCGCATCTCCAGCGGATGCAGCACCGCCGGTTCCGCCGCCGCGATCCGCGCCAGCAGATCGTCGCCGGGGCGGTACTGGTTCATCAGGAACCCCACCGTGCCGAGCTTCATCCCGTACACCGGCCGCCCCAGCGCGCCGTGGCGGTGCAGGGTCTGCAGCATGAAGCCATCGCCGCCGAGGGCCACGATCACGTCGGCCTCCGCCGGCGGATGCACGCCGTATCGGCGCTCCAGATCCGCAAGCGCGGCCTGCGCCTCGATGGCGGGGCTGGCAAGCAGGGCGAGGCGCAGGGCGGTCATGCCGCGAGGATAGCAAGAGGCCGTTGCCGGTGGAGACCGGCGCAGGCCCGCGCCGGGCCGTTCAACGCGAAGGACGCCCCATGCAGGACGCCCTTCGCAGGCCACGGCCGGGATGGCAGGCTTAGCCGCGCTGGGCCAGCTGCGCCACCCGCTGCACCGCCACCGAGGCGGTGGGATAGTCCAGCGACTTCTGCGCGGCCAGCTCGGTCAACATGGCCAGGGTGAAGCGTAGCGAGGCATCGTCGCGGCCCAGCCACGCCTGCACCTTGGCATCCGCGTCCTTGCCCGGCATCGCCAGTACCTGACCGGTGAGCGTGCGCAGCTGCGCGAACAGTTCGTCACGCAGCACTCCGCGTGCGACCGCATGCCAGCGCCCCTCCACCTTCAACGCCTCGATCTGCTCGCGCAGCCACGGCGCATGCAGGGCGTCGCCCAGGCGGAAGTAGACCTTGGCCACGTCCACCGGGCGCAGCTTGCGCTCGCGCGCCAGCTCGATCACGTCCGGGCTGGCCTCGAGGTAAGGCAACGCCGCCAGCTGGTCGGCGAGCTTGGCCGGCACGCCCTTGGCGCGCCACTCCTGGCGGCTGGCCTCGTAGTGCGGGCGCTGCGACGGCGGTAGGATGCCCTCGCCGGCGCGGATGTCACGGAACCCGTCATGGTAGCGGTCGACCGCGGCGGCGATCGCGGGCACCGCGCCCGGGCGCGACAGCAGCCAGCGGGTGAAGCTGCGCTGCAGGTCCCAGATCACCTGCAGGGCGTCGTTCTGCACCGACTCGGCCACCTTGCCATCGAGCGCGTCGATCTGCGCCCACAGATCGCGCGCATCCAGGGTCTCGCGGGTGATGGTATAGGCGCGCGCGATCTCGCCGATGCTGCGCCCGCTGTCCTCCTGCATGCGCATCAGGAAGGTGGCGCCCATCCGGTTGATGGTGGAGTTGGTCACCGCGGTGGCGATGATCTCGCGCTTCAGGCGGTGGCCTTCCATCGCCTTGGCGTATTTCTTCTGCAGCGGCTCGGGGAAGTAGCGCACCAGTTCCTTGGAGAGGTACGGGTCCTCCGGTACGTCCGATTCCAGCAGCTGCGGATAGGCCACCAGCTTGGCGTAAGACAGCAGGATCGACAGCTCCGGCCGGGTCAGGCCCTGGCCGCGCAGCTTGCGCTCGGCGATCTCGGCGTCGCTGGGCAGGAACTCGATCTGGCGGTCCAGCAGGCCCTGCGCCTCGAGGGTGCGGATGAAGTGCATCTTCGAGCCGAGGCGCGAGGCGCTCATCCGCTCCATCAGGGTCAGCGTCTGGTTCTGCCGGTAGTTGTCGGTCAGCACCAGCTGCGCCACCTCGTCGGTCATCGCCGCCAGCAGCTTGTTGCGCGCCGCCAGGGTCAGGCGCTTCTTCTGCACCTCACCGTTGAGCAGGATCTTGATGTTGACCTCATGGTCGGAGGTGTCCACGCCGGCGGAGTTGTCGATGAAGTCGGTGTTCAGCAGTACCCCCGCCTGGGCCGCCTCGATGCGGCCGAGCTGGGTCATGCCGAGGTTGCCACCTTCGCCCACCACCTTGCAGCGCAGGTCGGCGCCGTTGACGCGCAGCGCGTTGTTGGCACGGTCGCCCACGTCCGCGTGGCTTTCGCGGGTCGCCTTGACGTAGGTGCCGATGCCGCCGTTCCACAGCAGGTCCACCGGCGCCCGCAGCGCGGCGCTGATCAGTTCGGTCGGGGTCATCGATTTCAGCGCCGGATCCAGCCCCAGTGCTTCGCGCACCTGCGGGGTGATCTCGATCGACTTGGCCGAACGCGGATGGACGCCGCCCCCCTTGCTGATCAGCCTGGCGTCGTAGTCGGCCCAGCTGGAGCGCGGCAGCTTGAACAGGCGCTCACGCTCCTTGAACGAGACCGCCGGATCGGGGTCCGGGTCGAGGAAGATGTGGCGATGGTCGAAGGCGCATACCAGCTTGATGTGCCGGGACAGCAGCATGCCGTTGCCGAACACGTCGCCGGACATGTCGCCGATGCCGACC
>CAYYAT010000058.1:0-8106 GCA_964469595.1 uncultured Thermomonas sp. | reverse complement strand
CGCCTTCCAGCAGCGGGTCGTCCTGCAGCATGCGGGTGAGGATGCCCTCGGTGACGACCTCGATGCGGGTGGTCGGCCCGACCTTGTTCTCGAAGCGGATGCGGTAGCCCACGGTCTGTCCGACCGCTTCGCCCAGCTGTTTCGCCATGAATCCGGCGGCCGCGCGCGCGGCGACCCGGCGCGGCTCCAGCATCACGATCTTGCGGCCCGCCAGCCACGGCGCGTCCAGCAGCGCCAGCGGCACCTGCGTGGTCTTGCCCGCGCCCGGCGGCGCCTCCAGCACCAGCCGCGGATGCGCGGCCAGCGCGGCGAGGAGGTCGGGCAGCAGGGGAGCAATAGGGAATGCGGCGGTACTCACCTGCAAAGGATACGGGAGCACGGCCCCCTGCTTCGGGTGGGCCGTGCGCCCCGGCGGGGTGCGCTTTGCCGCGCAGGCTCCGCATCCAGCTTCGATGCGCGGCCGCGCGCCATCCTTGGCGCGCTCGAAACGCACCCCGCCGCCGACACACGGCATGGCGGCGTTTACTTCCAAGCGTCGTGGGCACTCTCGCTAAAATCGCACCATGCAACTCATCGACATCGGCCTGAACCTCAGCCACGACAGCTTCGACCGCGACCGCGACGCAGTCTGGCAGCGCGCGCGCGACGCGGGGGTGGCGCACGCGATCCTCACCGGCGCCAGCCGAGAGCACAACCCGAAGGTGCTAGAGCTGGCGCGCACCCGGCCGGGCGAGTGGTTCGCCACCGCCGGCGTGCATCCGCACCACGCGGTCGAATACACCGAGGAATGCGACGCCGAACTGCGCGCGCTGCACGCGCATCCGGAAGTGGTGGCGGTGGGCGAATGCGGGCTGGACTACTTCCGCGATTTCTCGCCGCGCCCGGCGCAACGCCGCGCGTTCGAACGCCAGCTGCAGATCGCCGCCGACCTCGCCGCGGCAGGCCATGCCAAGCCGATGTTCCTGCACCAGCGCGACGCCCACGCGGATTTCCTGGCGATGATGCAGGACTTCGAAGGCCGCATCGGCCCGGCGGTGGTGCACTGCTTCACCGGCAGCCGCGAGGAATTGTTCGACTACCTCGACCGCGACTGGCACATCGGCATCACCGGCTGGCTGTGCGACGAGCGCCGCGGCCAGCACCTGCGCGAACTGGTGCGCAACATCCCCGCGCACCGGCTGATGGTGGAAACCGACGCGCCCTACCTGCTGCCGCGCACGCTCAAGCCGATGCCGAAGGACCGCCGCAACGAACCCGCGTTCCTGCCGCACATCGTGGCGGAGCTGGCGCGCGACCGCGGCGAGGCGATCGAAGCCACCGCCGCGGCGACCACCGCCACCGCCCGCGCCTTCTTCCGGCTGCCGGGCTGACCCCGGAGACGAAAACGCCCGGCCGGGGCCGGGCGCCATCGTCCGCGACAGGCCGCGCTTACGGCTTCGCGGGCGCCTGCGGCAGCGGACCTTCCGCCACCAGTAGCGCGCCGCGATCGTTGCTGCTCTGGAACACGACCCAGATCGCCTTGTCGGCGCGGCGGATCACGTAGGTGTCCGCGTCCTCGTCGTACAAGTAGGCCTTCTGCATGCGGTCGAATTCCTGGCGGAAGTCGTCCAGCGCCTTTTCGTTCGCCTTGTAGGTCGCCTCGTCGAAGGTGCGTTCAGTCAGGCGCACGCCACCCAGCGCTTCGACCGCCTGCTGCAGGTTCTTGCGCACTTCGAACTTGGAATAAGTCTTGCCATCCTGGTTGTCGATGCGGTCGCTGAAGACCTTGCCCTCCACCCACAGCAGCTGGCCGCCGGTCCAGACCGGCACACGGGCCAGGTCTTTGGTCCGCGAGGCCATGTCGTCCGCGTAGTCGAACTGGTAGCCCGCCGGAAGGACGACGTACGGCCACGCCGGCAGCGTTGCCGTGCTCGCCCGGATGGCGTTGATGTCAAAGGCCGCCGCGGCCGGCACAGGCGTAGCCGCCGGCGTGGAAGCGGGCATCGCAGTCTGCCCGGCCGTGGCGGCCGCAGGCGCCGCGTCCGCAGGCGCGGCGGCATCCTGTTTCTTGGCGCAGCCGGCCAGGGTCACGCCCAGGGCCAGCACCAGCATTGCGTTTCTCATCGGCATCGCATCGGCTCCACGTCGGGGGAATGAAG
This sequence comes from uncultured Thermomonas sp., assembly GCA_964469595.1. Taxonomy (GTDB): domain Bacteria; phylum Pseudomonadota; class Gammaproteobacteria; order Xanthomonadales; family Xanthomonadaceae; genus Thermomonas. The sequence continues at coordinate 5,968 of CAYYAT010000058.1, read as the reverse complement.
GCGCGGAGTGTAAGCGATGGCAGGACGCGACGCGGGAGAATCAGTGGCGCAGCCCCACCCCGCGCTGGAGCAGCCACAGGCCGAGTGCGGCAAGCGCCACCGCAAAGCCCAGCATCAGCCCGAAGGCCACGCCCAGCGGCACGTCGGAGACGCCCAGCAGGCCGTAGCGGAAGGCGTTGACCATGTAGAAGATCGGGTTGAGGTGGGTGGCCGCCTCGGCCCAGCCGGGCAGCAGCTTGACCGAATAGAACACGCCGCCGAGGTAGGTCAGCGGGGTGAGGATGAAGGTAGGCACGATCGCGATGTCGTCGAATTTCTTGGCATACACCGCGTTGACGAAGCCGGCCAGCGAGAAGATGGTCGCGCCCAGCGCCACCGAGCCGATGGTCGCCAGCGGGTGCGGCACCCGCACGCGGGTGAAGAACATCGCGATCACCAGCACGATCGCGCCGACCATCAGCCCGCGCAGCACCGCACCGGCGACGTAGCCGCCCAGGATCACCCAGTTCGGCATCGGGCTGACCAAGAGCTCCTCGACGTGGCGGCCGAACTTGGCGCCGAAGAACGAGCTGCTGATGTTGCCGTAGCTGTTCTGGATCACGCTCATCATCACCAGCCCGGGGACGATGAAATCCATGTAGCGGATGCCGTCCATGGTGCCGACGCGCGAGCCGATCAGGCCACCGAAGATCATGAAGTACAGGGTCATGGTGATCGCTGGCGGCATCAGGGTCTGGCCCCAGATGCGCAGGATGCGGTTCACCTCGCGGCGCACGATGGTGCCCAGCGCGACCAGGTTGGGATGGGTGGGCTGGCGCGCGCTCATGCCGCGTCCTCCTGCTTGCCGGTGAGGCGCACGAACAGTTCCTCCAGGCGGTTGCTCTGGTTGCGCATCGAGCGCACGCGGATGCCGGCCTCGCCGAGCACCGCGAACACGTGGTTGAGGTCCATCGCGCGCGGCATCTGCAGGTCCAGGGTTTGCGGGTCGGTGGCCTTCAGGTGCGCGCCGGGGATGTGCGGCAGCGGATGCGGCAGCTCGCCGTCCACGTCCAGCACGAAGCCCTCCATGTCGAGCTTGGTCAGCAGCGACTTGATCGGCCCGCGCTCGATGATCTGGCCGCGGTCGATGATCGCCAGGTGCCGGCACAGGTGCTCGGCCTCCTCCAGGTAATGGGTGGTGAGGATGATGGTGGTGCCCTCGGTGTTGATCTGGCGCAGGGTCTTCCACATGCCGCGGCGGATCTCGATGTCCACCCCGGCGGTGGGTTCGTCCAGGATCAGCAGGCGCGGCTTCGTCATCATCGCGCGCGCGATCATCAGGCGGCGCTTCATGCCGCCGGACAGGGTGCGGCTCATCTTGTCCGCCTTGTCCCACAGCTGGGCGTCCTTCAGCACCTGCTCGGCGCGCTCCAGCGCCTGCCGGCGCGGCACCCCGTAGAAGCCGGCGTAGTTCACGCAGATATCCAGCGGCTTCTCGAACATGTTGAAGTTCAGTTCCTGCGGCACCAGCCCGATCTGGCGCATGGCGCGGCTGCGGTCGCGTTCGAGGTCGATCCCGAACACCTCCACCGTGCCGCCGCTCTTGTTCACCAGCGAGCTGGTGATGCCGATCAGGGTGCTCTTGCCGGCGCCGTTGGGGCCGAGCAGGGCATAGAAATCGCCGGGCGCCACTTCCAGGCTCACGCCTTTCAGGGCTTCCACGCCATTGTCGTAGGTCTTGCGCAGCTCGTGGATGCGCAGCGCGGGGGTGTGGGTATGGGGGTCCATGCAGGCCTCGGGCGCGGGGGACGCGCGGCAAGTCGGTAGTATAGGCAGCCCCGTGGCCCGCTTGATGCCACGCAGCGTTGCAGCCCCGTGGCCATCCCCCATTTCCCGCTCCGCCTGACCGCCCGCCGGATGATCGCGCCGACCGTGGCGCACCTGTCGTTCGAACGCGACGACGGCCAGGTGCTGCCCTGCATTCCCGGGCAATTCATCCAGATCCACTTCCAGTACGCCGACGGCACCCCCGCGCGGCGTAGCTATTCGATCGCGGTCGGGCGCGCGCTGGACGCCGCGCCGGATGCGCGGGTGGAGATCGCCGTCAGCTACGTGCCGGGCGGCGCCGCCACCGCGCTGTTCGAGGCGCTGCCAATCGGCGCCACGCTGGACGCCAGCGGCCCGTTCGGCCGCTTCTGTCTGCTGCCGAACGACGGCAATCGCCGCTACCTGCTGATCGGCACCGGCACCGGCATCACCCCGTACCGGGCGATGCTGCCGCAGCTGGCCCGGCTGATGGAAACCCGCGGCGTGGAGGTGGTGCTGCTGCAAGGCGCGCGCACCCCGGCCGAGCTGCTGTACGGCGACGAGTTCCGCGCCTTCGCCAACGCCCATCCGGGCTTCCGCTACCTGCCCTGCCTGTCGCGCGAACTGCCGGCCGCCGGCTCGCCGCATGCGCATCCCGACGTGCGCCATGGCTACGTGCAGAACGTGCTGCCGGAACTGGCGCCCGACCCGGCCGGTGACATCGCCTACCTGTGCGGCAACCCGGACATGGTGGATGCGGCCTTCGAAGCGCTGAAGGGCATGGGCCTGCCGGTGCCGATGATCCGCCGCGAGAAATACGTCAGCAACAAGTGATCCGGGCGGCGGATCCCCCGCCACGCGCTTGCGCGCGCGCGTTCGGTGGCGACCGCCATTCGTGTAAAGGACGCTTGACAAGCCCTCCGTGGTCGCCGTATCGTCTTGTCAAGCATCCTTGACACGAGGTGGCGCATGACCCCGCAAGACCCGAAGCAGCTGCGCGGCGCGGGCATCGCGTTCCTGGGCGCCGGCGTGGCGTTCTCGGCGGCCGCGCTGGCCGCCGGGCAGACCGCCTTCATCGGCGTGGCCACCGCCTTCATCGCGCTCGGCGTGGTGTTCCTCGCCCGCGCACGCCGGAGGTGAGCCGATGACCCTGCGCCGCTGGATGTGGATCTTCGTGGCAATCGCGCTGGGCTGCCTGGCCCTGGCCGCCGCCGGGCGTTGGCTGCTGGCCTGGCCGGACGCGGCGGTCGGGATGTGGACCGGGATCGGCGCCGGCTACCTGCTGGGCGCGGCATTGTTCCTGCTGGTGCCGCGCTGGTGGCGCCAGCACTGCGACGAGATGTACGCGCAGCCCGCCGTCCGCCGCTACCTGCGGGCGCTGTGGCCGATCATGATCGGCTATTCGCTGACCTTGTTCCTGTCGCTCTGGCTGGTGAAGCGCGGGATCGACTCGGTGCTGCTGCGGGCGCTGGTGGCGGTGCTGCCGGCGCTCATGATCGCCCTGCTGATGCGCGCCGCGCTGCGCTACCTGCGCGAGATCGACGAGCTGCAGCGGCGGATCGAAACCGAGGCCATCGGCATCGCCAGCCTGCTGGTGGCACTGCTGTACTTCGCCGGCGGGCTGTTGCAGAAGGCGAAGGTGATCGACCTGGATGCCGCCGCCGCGATGATCTGGGTATTCCCGCTGCTGTGCCTGATCTACGGCATCGCCAAGATGGCACTGACCAAGCGCTACCTGTGAGGCCGGCCCGGTGAACAACCGCCTGCGCGAACTGCGCGAACAGCAGGGCTGGTCGCAAGCCGAGCTGGCGCAGCGGCTCGCTGTCTCGCGGCAGACCGTCAACGCGCTGGAGACGGGCAAGTACGACCCGTCGCTGCCGCTGGCGTTCCGCATCGCGCGCCTGTTCGACTGCCGGATCGAGGACGTGTTCCTGCCCGATGCGCCCTGATCCCGCCCCTTGCTTCCACCGCGTCCCTCCCGCGAGGTCGTCCCGATGAACTCCCGCAAGACTCGATTCGTGCTGGCCGCCGCGATCGCCGCCGCGATCCTCGGCTACAAGGCCCTGCAACCCAAGCCCGGGGACGCCGATGCCGCGCCCGCCGCCGGTGCGCCGGCCCCGGTGGCCGCGGCCAAGCCGGTGATGCTGGGCAAGATCCCGTTCACCCCGTGCACGCTCAGCTCGCCGATGAGCAAGGACAGCCTGGAAGCGCTGTGCGGTACCTATGCGGTGCCGGAGGACCGCGCGCATCCGGACGGGCGCACGGTCACGCTCAACATCGCGTGGCTGCAGCCGACCGCCAATGGCGAGCAGCAGCCCGACCCGGTGTTCTTCCTCGCCGGCGGGCCCGGGCAGTCGGCGGTGCAGAGCTACCCGCCGCTGGACCCGGTGTTCCGCGACATCCGCAAGCAGCGCAGTGTGCTGCTGATCGACCAGCGCGGCACCGGCAAGTCCAACCTGCTGGCCTGCCAGAGCCAGGACGACGACGCGGACACCACGTTCTCGCCGGCGGCGATGCAAGCGCAGGCCGCGGCCTGCGCGGCCGCGCTGTCGAAGAAGGCCGACCTGCGCTTCTACACCACCACTGACGCGGTGGCCGACCTCGACGCGGTGCGCCAGGCGATCGGCGCGCGCCAGGTGAACCTGGTCGGCGTGAGCTACGGCACCCGGGTCGCGCAGCAGTACGCGATGCGCCATCCGCAGGCCACCCGCAGCATCGTGCTGGATTCGGTGGTGCCCAATACCTTGGGCCTGGGCAACATCTTCGCGCGCAACCTCGACGATGCGCTGGCATTGCAGTTCGGCCTGTGCAGCAAGGACCCGGCCTGCAAGGGCCGGCTGGGCGATCCACGCGCCGAGCTCGATACCCTGCTGGCACGGTTGCGCGCGCAGCCGGTGACGGTGGACTACCGCGACGCCCGCAGCGGCGAGCGCAAGCAGGGCGTCCTGCGCGCCGAGACGGTGGCCGGACTGGTGCGGATGTACGCCTACATGCCGCTGGCCGCCGGCCTGCTGCCGCTGCTGATCCACGAGGCCAATACCGGCCACTACGACGGCCTGATGGCGCTGGCGCGGATGCTCTCCGGCGGCATGCAGGACGCGATGGCGATGGGCATGCAGCTGTCGGTGGTGTGCAGCGAGGACGCCGGCAGCATGGTCGCGCGCGCCGACGATGCCGGCACCGTGCTCGGCGGGCAGATGGCCGAGGGCATGGCGGCGATGTGCAAGGTGTGGCCGAAGGGCCGGGTGCCGGCCGACTTCCACCACCCGCTGGCCACCCCGGTACCGGCGCTGGTGCTGGAGGGCGAATTCGACCCGGTGACCCCGCCGCGCTATGGGCGCGAGGTGGTGCAGACCCTGCCGAACGGGCGCCTGTTCGTGCTCAAGGGCCAGGGCCATTCGGTGCTCGGCGCCGGCTGCATGCCAAAGCTGTTCACCCAGTTCATCGAAAAGACCGACGCCAAGACACTCGACGGGCGCTGCCTGGACAGCCTGGCGTACCCGGCCCCGTTCCTCGATTACAACGGCGCCGCGCCGTGACCCCCCTTCCGACAGGAGCCTGACCATGATCGTCGCAGAACACCTGCGCAAGACGTTCCCCGGACGGGGCAAGGACAAGACCCCCGTGATCGCCGTGGACGACGTGGGCTTCACCGCCCGCGACGGCGAGATCACCGGCCTGCTCGGCCCCAACGGCGCCGGCAAGACCACCACCCTGCGCATGCTCTACACCCTGATGGCACCGGAATCCGGCCGGGTGCTGGTGGACGGCGTGGACGTGGCTGCCGACCCGGCTCAGGTCCGCCACCGCCTGGGCGTGCTGCCGGACGCGCGCGGCGTGTACAAGCGCCTGACCGCGCGCGAGAACATCGCCTACTTCGGCAAGCTGCACGGGCTGGATGCCGCCACCATCGCCAGCCGCACCGCCAGGCTCGCGCAGGCGCTGCAGATGGAGGACGTGCTCGATCGCAGCACCGAAGGCTTCAGCCAGGGCCAGCGCACCAAGACCGCGATCGCGCGCGCACTGGTGCACGACCCGAAGAACGTGATCCTCGACGAGCCCACCAACGGCCTCGACGTGATGACCACCCGCGGCCTGCGCGGCTTCCTGCGCGAGCTGCGCGCGGAGGGCCGCTGCGTGATCTTCTCCAGCCACATCATGCAGGAGGTGGCCGCGCTGTGCG
>CAYYAT010000057.1:0-8121 GCA_964469595.1 uncultured Thermomonas sp. | reverse complement strand
GGCGGGCAGGGGCGACAGGCGGGCACGGGGATCGCGGGGCATCGGCTGGGGCGGTCAGTAGGGGATGCGGCATTGCAGCGACTGCCGGCGCCGGCGTCAACCGCCATGGAAATCGTTTGCAGCGCCCTGCGCGGGCCTGTACAAGCGGCCGCCGCGGCTGCTGTACTGCCGGGACTGGGGAGCGGGCGTAGCGTCGAGCGGCGTTGGCCCGTCGATGACGACCACCAACCGGCGGGGCACCATGGCACAGCACCAGACCCGATGGGCGCAGTTCGGCGTCCTCATCACCGTGTTCTTCTTCTGGGGCTTTATCGCCGCCAGCAACGACATCCTGATCCCGGTGTTCAAGAAGGCGTTCGCGCTCAGCCAGGCGCAGAGCCAGCTGGTGTCGGTCTCGTTCTATGTGGCCTACACGGTGGGCGCGCTGCTCTATTCCGGCGTTTCGCGCGCCAGCGGGGGCGACCTGCTGCAGCGGATCGGCTACCGCCGCGGCATCGTCCTCGGGCTGCTGCTCTCCGCGGCGGGCACCCTGCTGTTCTACCCGGCCGCCAACAGCGGCTCGTTCGCGCTGATGCTGTCGGGGCTGTTCATCGTCGGACTGGGCTTCGCGCTGCAGCAGATCGCCGCCAACCCGCTGGCGATCGTGATGGGCAACCCGGCCACCGGCGCGCAGCGGCTGACCCTGGCCGGCGGCATCAACAACCTCGGCACCACGGTCGGGCCGCTGCTGGTGAGCCTGGCGATCTTCGGCAGCGTGACCGCCAACAACGACGTGGCCAGCATCGAGAGCGTCAAGGTCCCGTACCTGGTGCTGGGCGCGGCGTTCGTGCTGGTGGCGCTGCTGCTGTGGCTATCGGCCGTGCCCGACCACATCGACCTGGACGCGCTGGCGCGCGAGGAAGCCGTTGCCGCCGCGCCACCCGCGGATCGCGGCTCGGCCTTCGCGTATCCGCAGCTGGCGCTGGGGATGCTGGCGATCTTCGTCTACGTCGGCGTGGAAGTCTCCACCATCAGCAACCTGCCGGCCTATCTGCACGAAGGGCTGGGCATCCAGACCCACCGCCTGGCCCCGTATGTGTCGCTGTACTGGGCCAGCCTGATGATCGGCCGCTGGACCGGCGCGGCCGGGGCGTTCGAGGTCGGCGCGACCGCGCGCCGGCTGCTCACGCTGGTGCTGCCGTTCCTCGCGTTTGGGGTGTACCTGACGGTGAACGCGATCGCCCGCCACGACGTCTCGCAGTTCTTCGGCTATGCCGGGGTGATCGTGGTGATGATCGCGGCCACCCTGCTCAGCCGCGGCAACCCGGCACGGATGCTGCTGTACTTCGCGCTGTGCGGGATCGCCGCCCTGCTGGTCGGCATGGCCACGACGGGCAAGATCAGCATCATCGCCTTCATCAGCGTAGGCCTGTTCTGCAGCACGATGTGGCCGTGCATCTTCGCGCTGGCGATCACCGGGTTGGGGCGCCACACCAACCAGGGCAGCAGCCTGCTGATCATGATGATCATGGGCGGCGGGCTGGTGAGCTGGGCGCAGGGGGCACTGGCCGATGCGGTGGGCGTGCACGCCAGCTTCTGGGTCGGGGTGGCCTGCTTCGCCTACCTTGCGTTCTACGCGCTGCGCACTGCGCGGGCGCTGCGCGCGCAGGGCATCGACCTCGACCGCCTGGCCACGCAGCGCGGGCACTGAGGCGCAACGCCGCGTTGCCGCCATCGCAACGGTGGCGGCGCTAGAGTGGCGCTCCCCACCGCGAGCGCCGCCATGATCGATCTGTACTACTGGCCCACCCCGAACGGCCACAAGATCACCCTGTTCCTGGAAGAGGCCGGTCTCGACTACCGGATCGTGCCGGTGGACATCGGCAAGGGGGCGCAGTTCGCCCCGGAGTTCCTCGCCATCTCGCCCAACAACAAGATGCCGGCGATCATCGACCACGCGCCCGGCGACGGCGGCGCGCCCATTTCGGTGTTCGAATCCGGCGCGATCCTGCGCTACTTGGCGGACAAAACCGGCCGCTTCGACGGCGTGGCCGCGGGCGCCGATGCCGCCCGCGCGCGCCGGCAGCGGATCGAGGTGGACGAATGGCTGACCTGGCAGATGGCCGGGCTCGGCCCGATGACCGGGCAGTACGGCCACTTCCACGTGTACGCGCCGGAGGACGTGCCCTATGCGAAGGCGCGCTACCGCGCCGAGGCGCTGCGCCTGCTGGGCGTGCTGGATGCGCGCCTGGCCGGGCGCGAGTGGATCGCCGGCGCCAGCTACAGCATCGCCGACATGGCGGCGTATCCGTGGATCAACGTGTACGACAAGGCGCCGCTGGACCTGGCGCCGTTCCCGCACCTGCGCCGCTGGCAGGCGGCGATCGCCGCGCGCCCCGCCACCGCGCGCGCCTATGCGCTGGCGCGGCAGATCAACCCGAACGCGGGCCAGCCGCTGTCGGACGAGGAGAAGAAGATCCTGTTCGGGCAGGGCGCGCGCTGAGCCCGCAGCGATGCCGGCGCCCATTACGCCGGCGTTCCGTGCGCTCCGGGCAAGGCCGTCAGGACTGCGGCTTCAGCTCGAACTCCTTCGGCGGCTCCGCGCCGAGCAGGTTCTTCACGAAGTAGTCCCAGCGCCGACGCATCACGTAGTAGCTGTCCGCGCCGTAGCCGTGCCGCGCGTGCGGCAGCAGCAGCAGGTCGAAGTCCTTGTTGGCCTTGATCAGCGCATCCACCACCAGCAGGGTGGACTGCGGCGGCACGTTGTCGTCCATCATGCCGTGCAGCAGGAACAGCTTGCCCTTGAGGTTCTTGGCCAGCGGCGCGTTGTCCTGCCCGGTGTAGTTGGTGGTGCCGTCCGGCTTCGTCTCCAGCAGGCCCTGGTAGCGCTCGCCCCAGTCGTCCTCGTAGCTGAGGTTCTGGTGATTGCCGGATTCGGCGATGCCCACCTTGTACACGTCCGGGTAGCGGAACATCGCCGCGGCGGTGGCGTTGCCGCCGCCGGAGTGGCCCCAGATGCCGGCGCGCGCGGTGTCGATCCACGGATAGCGCTCGCCCAGCTGCTTCAGCGCGGCCACCTGGTCGGGCAGGGTGTTGTCGGCCATGTTGCCGTAGCAGCTGTCCTGGAACGCCTTGCTGCGCAGCGGGGTGCACATGCCGTCCAGCGCGATCACCACGAAGCCCAGCTCGGCCAGCGCCTGGTGGTCGCCGTGCGCGGGCTGGAAGCTGCGGCTACGCACCGAGCCGACCTGCGGGCCCGGGTAGATGTAGGTGATGATCGGGTACTTCTTGTTCGGATCGAAGTGCGACGGCTTGAACAGCTGGCCGTAGAGGTCGGTCTTGCCGTCGCGCGCCTTCACCGTGAACGCCTGCGGCGGCACCCAGCCGGCGGCCTTGAGGCGGGTGAGGTCGGCGCGCGCGAGCTCGGCCACCTGCCTGCCGGCGGCGTCGCGCACCACCGCCACCGGCGCGCTGTCGATGGTGGAGTGCACATCCAGGAAGTACTTGCCATCGGCCGAGACGGTCGCGGCGTGGTTGGCGTTCTCCGGGGTGAGCAGGCGCACGCGGCCATCGTCCATGCCGACCGCGTACACGTGCACGTAGTACGGATCGCGGCCGGCCTCGCGGCCGACGCCGGCGACCAGCAGGGTGCGCGCGACCGGGTCCAGATGCAGGATGCGGGTGACGTTCCAGTCGCCGCTGGTGAGCTGGCGTTTCTCCTTGCCGGTGGCGAGGTCGTGCAGGTACAGGTGGCCCCAGTTGGACTTCTGGCTGAACCACAGGAACTCGTTGCGCTCCGGCAGGTAGCGCCAATTCACCGAATCCAGCGCCGGCGCACTCTGGTACTGGGTGGCCACGGTCTCGGTGTACACGTCGCGCACCTTGCCGGTGGCGGCGTCGGCCACGCGCAGGGTGGCGGACTTGTGCCCGCGGTCGGTGCTGACGAAGGCCAGGGTCTTGCCGTCGGGCGCCCACTGCACGTCTTCCCAACCGTCGCCGCAGACGATGTCGTCGGCGCAGGTGGAACGGTGCTGGTCGGGCGGCATCTGCAGGCGGATGGTGCGCGGCGCGTCACCGGACAGGTCGAGGACGACGCGCTCGATCAGGGTCACGTCCTTGTCGCCCGCGAACGGGTACTTCCACTGCTCGACCTTGGGCGCGCCGACGTTGGTGGCGACCAGGGTCATGGTGCTGGTCTTGCGCTGGTCCTGGCGGAAGGTGGCGATCTTCTTGCCGTCCGGCGACCACACCACGATCGCGTTGTCGGTGTGCTTCCAGCCGGCATTGTCGGTGGCGTAGCCGTCGTCGGGCGCACCGTCGAAGGTGAGCTGGGTCTCCTTGCCGCTGGCGACGTCGCGCAGCCACAGGTTCCAGTCGCGGATGAACACCTCGCGGGTGCCGTCCGGCGACGGCGCGCCGGGCTCGCTGCCGGACGCGGCGCGCGCCACCGCCTTGCAGCCGGCGGCGTCGCAGCGGAACGCCCCCGGGCCGAACGCGCTGGTCAGCACCAGCGCGCCGTCGACGGCGCGCTTGATCTCCAGCGGCGGCAGCCGCTCCGCGGTCACCGGCCGGCCCTTGCCGCCGGCGGCCAGGTTGATGGCATCGGCCAGGGCCTGCGGATCGAACGCGGGCGCGGACGTGCCGGTGGCGGGATCGAACCGCAGCACGCGGGTCTTGCCGTCGGTCTGCTCGCGATAGACCAGACTGCCATCGTCCAGCCACTGCCCGCCGCTGGCCAGGTGGTCCACCAGCGGCGCGGTGCGGTCGCCCAGCATGCTGGCCGCACGCGCATAGTCGGCCGCGGTCACCGTCTGCGCGGCAGCGCCGCCCGCCATCAGCAGTCCCCCTGCCAGCAGGCAGGCCGCCATGTCGATTCGTCCCATCGCATCCTCATCCGATCCTCGCGCCCAGGCGCAATGCCGGTGATCCTAGCGCGTCGCCGCCGCGGCGACCCGTGCCGATGGTGGGGGCGTCCCGCCGCGCGGCGCCGGGGCCGGGGCCGGGCGGGGCGCGCGCTATCATGCGCGGCCTGATGTCCCTGCCCTCCACCGCCTCCCCGCCCGCCGCGCTGCGGATCGACCACGTGGCCGCGCCGCCGGCGGCGGCGCTGGCCGACCCGCGCACGCTGGCAGTGTTCGGCTTCGGCGCGGCGGCCGCGGCCGGCGATCCGGACCCGCGCTACCTGCACGTGGCCCTGCCCGCGTACGGCCAGGCCCCGCTGGAATGCTGGCGGGTGGAGGCCGAGGTGGCCCACGGGCGCGACGACGGCATCGCCTGGAGCGCTGGCGGCGGCCTGCAGTTCGGGGCGCTGGAAATCCCGGACGACGGCGATGCCGACGCGGCGGCGGCGGACGCCTATGCCCGCCTGCGCCGCTGGCTGGCGCGGGGTGATTTCCCGCATCCGCTGCGGATCTGGAACTACCTGGACGCGATCACCGACGGCGAGGGCGACGCCGAGCGCTACCGCCGCTTCTGCGTGGGCCGCGCGCGCGGCATCGGGCGCGAACTGGCGCCCGGCGAGCTGCCCGCGGCGACCGCGATCGGCCATCCCGTGCGCACTGGCCGCTTCCAGCTGTACTGGCTGGCGGCGCGCGAGGCCGGCACGCCGCTGGAGAATCCGCGCCAGCTGCAGGCCTGGCGCTACCCGCGCCAGTACGGCCCGCAGCCGCCCGGCTTCGCGCGCGCGCTGCTGCCGGCTTCCGATGCGATGCCACTGCTGCTGTCCGGCACCGCCGCGGTGGTCGGCCACGCCTCGCAGCACGATGACTCGCTGCACGGGCAGCTGCAGGAGATCCTGGCCAACCTGCACAGCCTGATCGCCACCGCGCGCGCGCTACGCCCGGCGCTGCCGGCGCAGCCCGGCCCCGGCGCACGCCTGAAAGCGTACGTGCGCGATGCCGAGGCCCTGCCGCAGGTGGCTGCCTGGCTGCAGGCGCAGCTGCCGGAGGTGCCGGTGATCGTGCTGCACGGCCACGTCTGCCGGCGTGAGCTGCAGGTGGAGATCGACGGCTGTCTGCGCTGAATGCCGCGGTGACGGCCGATGCAGGCGTACACTTTCGGCATGAATGACACCGCGCTCCAGCTTCCGATCCGCCCGCGACGCATGCGCCGCGATGAGTTCTCGCGCCGTTTGATGCGCGAAACCGTGCTTACCTCCAACGATTTGATCTACCCGGTATTCGTGCACGAAGGCCACGGCCGCGTGCCGGTGCCCTCGATGCCGGGCGTGGAGCGGCTGTCGATGGACGAACTGCTGCGCGTGGGCGAGCAGGCGCTGGAACTTGGCGTACCCGTGATCGACCTGTTCGGCGTCCCCGACCCGGCAAGCAAGACCGCCGACGGCCGCATCGCCTGGGACGAGAACGGCATCGTCCCACGCGCCATTCGCGCGCTGAAATCGCGCTTCCCCGAACTCGGGGTCATGACCGACCAGGCGCTCGACCCCTACACCACCCACGGCCAGGATGGGCTGATCGACGAATCCGGCCACATCCTCAACGATGAAACCGTGGCGGCGCTGGTCAAGCAATCGCTAGTGCATGCCGCCGCCGGTGCCGACATCCTCTCGCCCAGCGACATGATGGACGGCCGCATCGGCGCGATCCGCGCCGCGCTGGAAGCGTCCGGCTTCATCCACACCCGCATCATGGCCTACAGCGCCAAGTACGCCAGCGCGTTCTACGGCCCGTTCCGGGATGCGGTGGGCAGCGCCGGCAACCTCGGCAAAGCCGACAAGTTCACCTATCAGATGGACCCGGCGAACGCCGACGAGGCGCTGCACGAAGTCGGCCTCGACCTGGCCGAAGGCGCCGACATGGTGATGGTCAAGCCGGGCCTGCCCTACCTCGACGTGCTGTACCGGGTGAAGCAGCACTTCAAGCGCCCCACCTTCGCCTATCAGGTCAGCGGCGAATACGCGATGATCAAGGCCGCCGCGGCCAACGGCTGGATCGACGAGAGGATGGTGGCGATGGAAGCATTGATCGCGTTCAAGCGCGCCGGCGCCGACGGCATCCTCACCTACTTCGCGCTGGACGCCGCGCGCTGGATGAAGGCCTGATCCGACAGGCGCGCGCCGCAGCGGCGCGATCACAGGCAGGGAGCAGCACATGCAACGCTACGCCGTTTTCGGATCGCCGATCCGCCACTCGCAGTCGCCGCGCATCCACGCCGCGTTCGCGCGGCAGGCCGGGATCGCGCTCGAGTACGTCGCCATCGAAGCCGACCACGCCCAGTTCGCCACCGCGCTGGCCGCCAGCGCGGTCAGCGGCGCGAATGTCACCTTGCCGCTGAAGGAGGACGCCTTCGCGCTGTGCGGCGAGCGCACCAGCGCGCGGGCCCGGCGCGCCGGCGCGGTGAACACGCTCATCCGCGAGGGTGAGCACTGGCGCGGCGACAACACCGATGGAATCGGCCTGGTGCGCGATCTCACCGAACGCCACGGCCTGGACCTGCGCGAGCGCCGGGTGCTGCTGCTCGGCGCCGGTGGCGCCGCGCGCGGCGTGGCGCCCGCGCTGCTGGACGCCGGCATCCATTCGCTCTACATCGTCAACCGCACCGCGGCGCGCGCCGACGCGCTGGCGGACGCGCTGGGCGAGCCAACGCGTGTGCACGCCCGCGGGCTGGAGGCACTGCCGGAGCTTGGCGAGTTCGATCTGCTGGTCAATGCCACCTCCGCCGCCCGCGGCGGCGCGCTGCCGCCACTGCCGATGGCACTGGCCGGCCCGCGCAGCGTGGCGGTGGACCTAGGCTACGGCGAGGCGGCGGTGCCCTTCCTCGCCTGGGCCCGCGCCGCCGGCTGCGCGCAGGCACTGGACGGGCTGGGGATGCTGGTGGAACAGGCGGCAGAAAGCTTCCGGCTCTGGCACGGCGTGCGCCCGGACACCGACCCGGTGTACGCGCAGCTACGCGCACAGGCCGATGCATTGCTCAGCGCGGACTGACGTGAGGCGATACCCCGCGCCACTCAGCCCAGGTACGCATCCTTCAGCCGCACGTAGTGCGCGGCGCTGTAGTACAGCGCCTCGATCTCGGCATCGCTGAGCATGCGCGCCTTGCGCGCCGGGTTGCCCAGCCACAGCTCGCCTTCGCCCACCACCTTGCCCGGCGGCACCAGTGCGCCGGCGCCGACGAAGGCGTGCT
>CAYYAT010000056.1:0-8132 GCA_964469595.1 uncultured Thermomonas sp. | reverse complement strand
TCGATGTCGCCGTTGGCGATCACCGGGATCTTCAGCATCGCCTTGACCGCGGCGATGGTGTCGTATTCGGCGCTGCCGGTGTACTGCTGGTCGCGGGTGCGGCCATGGATGGCCAGCGCCTGCACGCCGGCGGCTTCGGCGATGCGCGCGATCTCCGGCGCGTTCCGATGGTCGGCATCCCAGCCGGTGCGGATCTTCAGCGTCACCGGCACGTCCACCGCCCGCACCACCGCCTCGACGATGCGTGCCACCAGCGCCGGCTCGCGCATCAGCGCGCTGCCCGCCCAGGCGTTGCAGACCTTCTTGGCCGGGCAGCCCATGTTGATGTCGATGATCTGCGCGCCGTGGTCCACGTTGAAGCGCGCGGCCTCGGCCATCACCTCGGGCACGGTGCCGGCGATCTGCACGCTGACCGGCTCCGGCTCGCCGGCATGGTCCATGCGGTGGCGCGACTTGGCGGTGTGCCAGAAGCGCGGGTCGGAGGTGGTCATCTCCGACACCGCAAGGCCAGCGCCCAGGTGCTTGCACAGCAGCCGGAACGGCTTGTCGGTCACGCCCGCCATGGGCGCGAGGATCACCTTCGGGTCGATGACGTGCGGGCCGATGCGCATGCGCGCATTCTACGGACGGCGCGCGCCGGCGATCTCAGGCCGCGGGAAGGTGGGGCATCGCCAGCGCGGCGCCGGCGTGCTCGGTGCTGCGCGCGGCGTAGCGGTTGGCGAAGCGCACGTGCTCGCCGAAGGCCAGTTCGGGGCGCAGCGCGAGCGAGGCCGCCAGCGCGCCGTTGAAGGCATCGCCGGCCCCGGTGGTGTCCACCACCTGCGCCGGCTCCGCGCCGATCCGGTAGTGCCCGGCGGCATCGCCGCGCTGCCGCGCCTCGGGGTGCGAGACGAAGCAGCCGCTGGCGCCCAGGGTCACCACCACGCTGCCGTCCGGCAGCAGGTCGCGGCAGAGCGCGTGCAGGCGCGCCTGGTCGAGGCCGGCCACCGCCTCGGCATCGATCCGCTCGCCCACGTGGCGGCCCAGCAGGGCGACAAATTCGGTCTCGTTCGGGGTCAGCACCTCGGCGCGGTCGAGCAGGGCGCGGTCGATCGCCACGTTCGCCGGCGCCGGATTGAGGATGCCCATCGCGCCGGCCGCGCGCGCCGCCTCCAGCGCCTGCGCCACCGCCGGCAGTGGGGACTCCAGCTGCGCCAGCAGCACGTCGCCTGTGCCCAGCCCGGCCAGCGCGGAGGCGATGAAGCCGGGCTCCAGCGCGGCGTTCGCGCCGGGGCCGATCACGATGCAGTTGCGGCCCTCGGCATCCACGAAGATGCCGGCGGTGCCGGTGGGCGCGTCGCTGGGCTGGGCGTGCAGCACGAGCCCGTCCGCTTCGGCCAGCTCGCGCGCCATCCGGGCGCCGCCATCCGGCCCCAGCGCGCACACGAAGGCGGTCTCGGCGCCGGCGCGGCGCGCGGCGATCGCCTGGTTGAAACCCTTGCCGCCGGGGCCGCTGGCGTACTGCCCGGCCAGGGTGGCCCCGGGCGGCGGCAGCGCGGCCACCCGCCACACGTGGTCCACGTTGAACGAGCCGGCGACGAAGACGCGCGCCATGGTCAGGGGTTGCCCACGTCGGCCGCGCCGTGCGCGGGCACCACCTTGTGCGGGTCGTGGCGGTGCTTGAACAGCGGCACGAACGCCACCGCCATCGCCAGCGCGTACAGCGCGAAGGTGGTCCAGATGCCGTGCCAGTCCTTGGTGCCGGCGGCATCGGTGAAGAAGCGGTCGATCATCCAGCCGCTGATGGAACTGCCCAGCACCGCGCCGATGCCGTTGGTCATCAGCATGAACAGGCCCTGCGCGCTGGCGCGGATCTTCGGGTCGGCCTGCTGCTCCACGAACAGGCTGCCGGAGATGTTGAAGAAGTCGAACGCCATGCCGTACACGATGCAGCTCAGCACGATCATCCACAGCCCGGCGCCCGGGTCGCCGTAGGCGAACAGCCCGAAGCGCAGGAACCAGGCCAGCATGCTGATGGTCATCACCGTCTTGATGCCGAAGCGCTTGAGGAAGAACGGGATGGTGAGGATGAACAGGGTTTCGCTGATCTGCGAGATCGAAATGATCACCGCCGAATGGCGCACGCCGAAGGAATCCTTGAACTGCGGCAGCGTCTCGAAATCCTTGAGGAACGTCACCCCGTAGGCATTGGTGAGCTGCAGCGCGGCGCCCAGCAGCATGGCAAAGATGAAGAACACTGCCATGTTGCGGTCGCGGAACAGCCGGAACGAGGTCAAGCCCAGCGCGTCGATGAGCGAGCGGCTGCCGTCGCGCCCCAGGCATGGCGGCGCGGCGGGCAGGGTGAAGCCGTACAGCCCGAGGAAGAACGCGCCAGCGGCGGCCACGTAGAACTGCCCGGGCGAGGATTCCAGGCCCAGCCAGCTGGTGGTCCAGGTCGCGGCAATGAAGCCGATCGTGCCCCACACCCGGATCGGCGGATAGTCGCGTACCACGTCCATGCCTTGCTGTTTGAGCGCGTTGTAGGCCACCGCGATCGCCAGCGAGATGGTGGGCATGTAGCACAGCATGGTGGCCAGGATCAGCCAGAAGAACGTATTCGGATCGGAGGCCTGCGGCAGCAGGCACAGCAGCACGCCGCCGAGGATGTGCAGCGCGCCGTACAGGCGTTCGGCGTTGATCCAGCGGTCGGCGACGATGCCCATCAGCGAGGGCATGAACAGGGCGGAGATGCCCATGGTGGAGAAGATCGCGCCGAAGCTGGTGCCCGACCACTGCCGGTTCTGGAACCAGTACGCGCCGACGGTGATGAGCCACGCCCCCCAGACGAAGAACTGGAGGAAATTCATGATGGTCAGGCGCAACTTCAGATTCACGCGGGCATCCCCTGTCGATGGCGCCCTAGTGCGCCTGCTGCGCGCAGGGTAGTCAGCGCGGCAGGCGCCGGCAAGCCGGGGCCCTCACGCGTCGCGTGCCACCACCCGGTTGCGGCCTTCCAGCTTGGCCCGGCGCAGGCGCAGGTCGGCCCGCCGCAGCAGCTGCGACAGGTCGTTGCCGTCCTGCGGCCAGCTGGCGATGCCGGCGCTGAAGGTCAGCCGCATCGGGTCGTCGTCCCGGCCGGGCTGGAACGGCGCCGCCGCCAGCTCGCGGCGCAGCGCCTCCATCCGTTCCCAGGCGCGGCCGGTGGGCAGGGGCATCACCAGCGCGAATTCCTCGCCGCCCAGCCGCACCAGCCAGTCGCCATGGTCCAGCGCCTGGCGCAGCACGCCGACCACGTGGCGCAGGGCGCGGTCGCCGGCCACGCGTCCGGCTTCGTCGTTGACCACGCGGAAGCAGTCGAGGTCGAGCAGGCAGACCGACAGCGAGCTGCCGCCTTCGCGCGCGCCGTCGGCCAGGCTGGGGAAGCGGTGCACCAGCAGGGTGCGGTTGGGCAGGCCGGTGAGGCCGTCATTGCCCGACAGCTCCACCAGCCGCTGCATGCGGAACACCACGGTGGCGGTGATGGCGGTGGCGATCGCCAGCAGCAGCTCGCGCTGCAGCACGTTGGACAGGCGCGCCGTGCCGTAATCGGCGGAGGCCAGTTGCTCGGGGCCGCGCGCCAGGTGGAACACCGCCGCCGCCAGCGCGCCGTACTGCAGGATCGCCAGCGCGCCGGTGTACACGGTCAGGCGTCCGTCGTTGCGCAGCGCGGTCATCAGGATCGCGACCAGGTAGAACGCCCACACCACCATGCTGTTCAGGCCGGTGGCCGGCGAATCCAGCGCCAGCAGTACCAGCACCAGGGTGGTCAGGGTGACGTCGTAGCTGGCGGTGGCCCAGGGCAGCCAGCGCAACCGGCGCGGCGGCCGCGCCAATAGCAGCCACAGCTGCGAGAACAGCACCGCCAGCACCACGCCCAGCAGGCCGGCGGCCCCTTCCGAGGGGCTGAACTCGCCGGTCATGATGTTCACCAGCGGCAGCAGCAACAGCAGCAGCGACAGGCCGGCGCGCAGCTTGGCCACCAGCAGTTCGCCGCCAGCGCCGATCTCCAGCATCAGGGTATCCGGCGGCGTGCGCAGCTGCCGCCAGAAGTCCTGCAGTCCCGGCCCGATCATGTCGTTTCCCCCGTGGTGCGCCCAGCATAGGCCGCGCCGCAGGCCGGCTCAACGCGGCAGCGGGGTGCGCGGCCGTCATTGTGCCGGCAGGCCGGGCGCCTATACTCGCTGCATTCCGAGGGAGGACGCCGCAATGACCCCGATTCTCGTGCTGATCCTGCTGCTGGCCGGCATCATCGGCGTGGCCAAGACCGTGCGCATGGTGCCGCAGGGCTACGAATGGACAGTGGAGCGCTTCGGCAAGTACACCCATACCCTCGAACCCGGGCTGCACTTCCTGATCCCGATCGTCTACGGCGTGGGCCGCAAGATCAACATGATGGAGCAGGTGATGGACGTCCCCAGCCAGGACGTGATCACCAAGGACAACGCCGTGGTGAAGGTCGATGGCGTGGTGTATTTCCAGGTGCTGGACGCGGCCAAGGCGGCCTACGAGGTGGCGACGCTGGAGGTGGCCATCCTCAACCTGGTGATGACCAACATCCGCACCGCGATCGGCTCGATGGACCTGGACGAGTCGCTGTCCAAGCGCGACGAGATCAACGCCAAGGTGCTGCACGCGGTGGACGAAGCCACCCATCCGTGGGGGATCAAGGTCAACCGCATCGAGCTCAAGGACATCCAGCCGCCGCGCGACCTGGTCGATTCCATGGCCCGGCAGATGAAAGCCGAGCGCGAGAAGCGCGCCAACATCCTGGAGGCGGAAGGGTTGCGCCAGGCGGCGATCCTCAAGGCCGAGGGCGAGAAGCAGTCGAAGATCCTCGAGGCCGAGGGCAGCCGCGAGGCCGCCTTCCGCGAGGCCGAGGCGCGCGAGCGCCTGGCCGAGGCCGAGGCGCGCGCTACCCAGTACGTGTCCGAGGCGATCGCCAAGGGCGACGTGCAGGCGATCAACTACTTCGTGGCGCAGAAGTACATCGAGGCGTTCAAGGAGCTGGCGCAGGCGCCGAACCAGAAGTTCGTGCTGCTGCCGATGGAGGCTTCGGGCATCCTCGGCTCGCTGGGCGGGATCGCCGAGCTGGCGAAGGAAACCCTCGGCAAGTCGTCCGCGCGCCCGGGGGGCTGACCGCCATGCGCTGGGACGTGTTCACGTGGGCGGCGGTGGCGCTGCTGCTGTTCGCCGCCGAGGCGCTGGCACCGGGGGCCTTCATGCTGTGGCTGGGATTCGCGGCGGCGGCGGTGTTCCTGCTGGTATGGCTGCTGCCGGTGGAGCTGCCGCTGCTGCTGCAGGCGCTTGCATTCGTGGTGTTCAGTTTCGCCTCGATCCTGATCTACCGGCGCTGGTTCCGGGCGCGCGAGCCGCGCAGCGACCAGCCCGCGCTGAACCGGCGCAGCGCCGCGCTGGTGGGGCGGGTGGTGGTGCTCGCCGCGCCGATCGTGGACGGCCGCGGGCGGGTGCAGATCGCGGACGCCTACTGGGACGTGGTTGGGCCGGATCTGCCCGCCGGCAGCCACGTGCGCATCACCGGCGGCGACGCCATGACCCTGCAGGTCGAACCGGCCGTGCGTACCGGCGCGTAGGGCGCGGCCGTCTGGGATAATGCGCCTCCCCACCCAGGCAGGCCGCCCATGACCCAGAAGACCATCCTCAACGACACCCACCGTGCGCTTGGCGCCAAGATGGTGGACTTCGGCGGCTGGGACATGCCGATCCACTACGGTTCGCAACTCGACGAGCACCACCAGGTGCGCCGCGACGCCGGCATGTTCGACGTCAGCCACATGACCGTGGTCGATCTGGAAGGTGCGCGTACCCGCGAGTTCCTGCGCCACCTGGTCGCCAACTCGGTGGACAAGCTGGCCAAGCCGGGCAAGGCGCTGTACACCGCGATGCTGAACGAGCGCGGCGGCGTCATCGACGACCTGATCGTCTATTTCATGTCCGAGGACTGGTTCCGCCTGGTGGTCAACGCGGCCACCCGCGACAAGGACCTGGCGTGGATCACGGAGCAGGCCAGGCCATTCGGCGTCGCGGTGAGGGAGCGTCCCGAGTTCGGCATGGTCGCCGTGCAGGGCCCCAATGCCCGCGAAAAGGTGATCGGCTTGCTGCGCGAGGACGACCGCGCGCCGGTCGCCAAGCTGGCCCGCTTCGCCGCCCGCACCGCCACCACGCTGGACGGGGTCGAGGTGTTCGTCGCGCGTACCGGCTACACCGGCGAGGACGGGTTCGAGGTGATCGTGCCGGAAGCGCAGACCGTGGCGTTCTGGAACGCGCTGCTGGCGGCGGGCGTTGCGCCGGCCGGCCTCGGCGCGCGCGACACGCTGCGCCTGGAGGCCGGCATGAACCTGTACGGCCAGGACATGGACGAGGACGTGACCCCGTTCGAGGCCGCGCTGGCCTGGACCGTGGCGCTGGACGAAGGGCGCGACTTCATCGGCCGCGCCGCGCTGGAGGCCCAACTGGCCGCCGGCGTGCCGCGCCAGATGGTCGGCCTGGTGATGGACGAGAAGGGCGTGCTGCGCCACGGCCAGAAGGTGCTCACCGCGCAGGGCGAGGGCGAGATCCTGTCCGGCACCTTCTCCCCGACCATCGGCAAGGCGATCGCGTTCGCGCGCATCCCGGCCGGCGAGCCGGGCCAGGTGCGGGTGGATATCCGCGGCCGCGAGGTCCTGGTGCGGGTGGTCAAGTTCCCGTTCGTCCGCGACAACACCGTCCAGCCGGGGATCTGAGTTTTCCCGGCCGTCCTTCGCTAGACTTTCCGCATCCCCACGTACCGCGCAACAGGAGCCCACCATGAGCGAGATCCCCGGCGACCTCAAATTCCTCAAATCCCACGAGTGGGTCCGCGTCGAAGGCGGCGGCAAGGCCACCGTCGGCATTTCCGACCACGCCCAGAGCCTGCTGGGCGATCTGGTCTACGTGGAGCTGCCGAACGTCGGCGACACCGTCGAGGCCGGCAACGCCTGCGCGGTGGTGGAATCGGTGAAGGCGGCGTCCGACGTCTACGCACCGGTCAGCGGCAAGGTGGTCGAGGTGAACAGCGCCCTGGCCGACAAGCCCGAAACCATCAACGAGGATGCCTACGGCGACGGCTGGCTGTTCGTGCTGGAGATGTCCGACCCCGACCAGCTGGGTGAACTGCTTGGCCCGGACGACTACGCCGAGCAGCTGGAAAACGACGGCCACTGAGCGCGGCACCGTCCGCGTCGTGCGTCGAACCCGCGGTGGCGACACCGCGGGTTTTTTCTTGCGCGGACGGGGCGCGCGACGGGCGCGCAGGCGCGTCGCGTCGGCCCGGAGTTCGCGCATTTTTCGCGCATTCGGGGTTGTGCGACGCGAAACCGGGCCGCCGCATGCGTGCCGCGGCGAGGATGAAGTGGGTGCCGTGCGCAGCGGGTGCCGGCACTCGGAATCGCACGCGTGCGCCTGCGGTGGATTTTCGTGCGGCGCGATGAAAGTCGCGCCAGTGCTTGCTTGCAGCGATTCGCGCTGGCGTGTTCCGCGCACCGCTTCGTGCATGGGCCGCGTGCGTTTTGCGCGGCATGCGCGATGCGCGTGCCGCGGCGCACGCGCGCGGTCGGAAAAAGTTTTCGCGAGATTGTTGACACTCGAAAAAACCGTGATTAGGTTTCGCCCAGCAGATGTTTCCTGCGGAATCAAGTGAGCAAGCACGACGCGCGAGCCAGCGGCACCTCACACCACACCACCGGCGGCATCGGAAGGCGGGTGAAGGCGGTCTGCCCCTCGGGCAAAAGCGAGCCACTGCATCCGTCGGGATCCAGGTCGGGAACCTGCAGCGTGATTCGCCGCGGGTTTTTTAATGGACGGGGATCATCCCGGCTCGCGCGGGAAGGGGCCTTCGCCCGCGCCGGCCACCACATCCGTTCCGGCGCGCCTGGCGCGCCGGCGGTCGATCGCAGGTCCGATACCTGCGGTGTCTTTCGTACTGGGCTTTACCGATTTACCCATTGACGAGGAGCCATACCATGGCCGTTAAGAAAGCTGCGAAGAAGCCCGCCGCGAAGAAGCCGGCGGCGAAGAAGGCCGCCGCCAAGAAGCCGGCGGCGAAGAAGGTTGCGAAGAAGGCTGTCGCCAAGAAGCCG
>CAYYAT010000055.1:0-8139 GCA_964469595.1 uncultured Thermomonas sp. | reverse complement strand
CAGTCGGTACAGGGTGTCGGCGCCGCGGATCAGCGTCCGCACCTCCACCGCGATCCGGTTCAGCACGGCGTCGCCGGCGCGGTGGCCGTAGGTATCGTTGACGTATTTGAATTCGTCGAGGTCGAACACCAGCAGCGCCAGCTGGCTGGGCGTGCGCTCGGCAGCATGGAAGAAAGCCTCGAGGTCTTCCTCGAAGCGGCGCCGGTTGCTGAGCCCGGTCAGCGCGTCGTGTTCGGCCAGTTGCACCAGCTGCGCCGCGACCTCGCGCTCGCGGGTGACGTCCTCCTGCACCCACAGCCGGCCGATGTGGCGGCCGTGCGCGTCCTGCAGCGGGTAGGCGTCGTGCACGATGGTGCGGCCATCCACCAGCGGGATCTCGAAATGCGCCGGCTCCAGCGGGGCCGCGATCGAGGCGCGCAGGCGCTCCAGCAGCGCCTCCGGGTCGCGCACCAGCGGCAGGATGTCGGCGGTTCCTTCGCGGGTCGTGCGGCCGATGATGCTGGCTTCGCCGGCGAAGCCCCACATCTGCAGGAAGGCGGCGTTGCAGTACACCACCACCTGCTCGCTGTTGACGAACACGATGCCCTGGCGCATCGCCCCGAGCAGGGTATGCAGGCGGGTGCGTTCCTCCTGCAGGCGCTGCATGAACTCGCGGCGCTCGTCCACCTCGGTCTGCAGGGCCTGCGCGTGGGCGTGCTGCAGGGCACGCTGCTGCGCCACTTCCTCCACCATGTCGTCGAACGCCCCGGCCAGCCGCCCCAGCTCGTCGTCGTCCGGCATGGCGATCGGGTTGGGCTGCTGGCCCTGGCCCAGCTCGTCCACCGCGCGCGTCAGGCGCTGCAGCGGCCGCGCGATCAGGCGGTCGATCCGCCGCCGCAGCAGCCACATGCCGGGCAGCAGGCCCAGTACCCCGATCGCGAACAGGGCGAACAGCCCCCAGGCCAGGATGCGATCGATCAGCGCCTGCGGCAGCACGTATACCTGGTACCAGCCGGGCCCGCGGATGGTCGCCCAGCCCACCCACAGGCGGCCGTCCGGCGAGCGCCGCGCGCCCTGCGCGGTACCGGCGGCGGCGAGGGTGGCGTGCACCTGGGCCAGCTGCGGATCATCCAGGCCGGCGATGCTCAGCTGCCCGTGCGCGGCGGCGATCCGCTGGCGCAGCTGCGGATGCGCGATCAGCGCGCCGTCCGCGCTCATCACCAGCTCCAGCGCGCCGCCCTGGTCCTGCACCGCGTTGTGATCCAGCAGGGTCTGGATGGCGATGTCGTGGCCGACGGTGCCCACCCATTGGCCCTGCCAGTCCAGCGGCTGGATCACCGAGACCATCCAGGTGTTGGCCTGGCGGTCCAGGTACACCGGGGTCCAGAACAGCCGGCGCTGCGGGTTGCGCCGCGGTTCCGAGCCTTGCATGGTCGGATAGCCGGTATTGGTGTAGTCGGCATCCGCCCCGGCCGCGAGATCACGCCCGCGCGAGTAGACCAGCAGGCCATCCTCGACGAAATCCATGTACACCGAATAGAACGGCGGCGACAGCGCCGGCCCCTGCTCGCGCAGCAGGTCATAGGCGACCACCGCGCGGATGCGCGCCGATTCGCCCAGCCCCTGGGCCGGCTGGTGCAGGTACAGGGTGGGCGCGCGTTCGGGGTCCACCAGCTCCGGCCGCAGCCGCCACAGGCCGTCCTGGCTGCGTTCGAACAGCAGGTGGAAGCGGGCCAGGGTGGCGTCGTGGTCGGCATGCCGCAGCCGCTCCAGCAGCTCCCGGTGCAGGCGCGCCACGCTCTGGTCGGCCTGCAGGAACAGCCCTTCGCCGCTGGCCGCGCGCAGCATCGCCGAGCGCTGCGCCACGATCGGCACCAGCCGGTCCGCGCCCAGGCGCATTCCCAGGTAGCCCAGCGCCAGCAGCGACAGCAGCAGGGCCAGGAACATGCCCCAGATCGACAGGGACAGCCTGCGGAGCAGCGAGGCGCGTGGGTGGATGGGCGGCACGGAGTGTCCCTGGTGGTGGCGCTGCCGGTCCGCAGGCGCCTGTGCTTTCTTACTTGACGCCGTGGGGCCGCACAAGCGGCCGGCGTGTCGCATGTCCCGGAACGCGAAACGCCCCTTGCGGGGCGTTTGCGTGGAGCGTGGCCCGGCGTGGGGCGCCGGCGGTGGCCGGGATGGCCGGCGTCAACGATGGCCGGTCAACGATGGCGATAGGTGATGCGGCCCTTGGTGAGGTCGTAGGGCGTCATCTCCACCTTGACGCGGTCGCCGGTGAGGATGCGGATGTAGTTCTTGCGCATGCGGCCGGAGATGTGGGCGATGATCTCGTGGCCGTTCTCCAGCTTCACCCGGAACATGGTGTTCGGGAGGGTTTCGGAGATCGTGCCTTCGAATTCGATGACGTCGTCTTTCGCCATGTGTCTGCCGGGGCGTGTCCTGTGCTGGGCGAGCCCCCGGAAGCGGGGCCCGAAAGTCGCGCATTGTGCCACGTCGGGCCGGGCCTTGCAAAAATCCCGTTAATCGCGCAAGCCATCGCGCGCCGCCTCGCCCAGCGCCGCAGCGGGCCAGGTGCCGAAGCGTTCGCGCCAGTCGCCGGGGGCCAGCGGCAGGTCGCGCAGCTGGGCCAGCGCGGCCAGGTAGTCGGCGCGCGGCCAGGCGTCCACTCCCAGTCGCCGGGTATGCGCATTGGGCACCTGGGCATCGATCAGCGGCCAGCCCCAGGTGTGCAACCGCTGCGCCAGCATCGCCAGCGCGAGGGATGAGGCGCCGGATTCCGCCGAATACATGCTGTCGCCGCAGAACACGTGCCCGAACGCCAGCCCGAGCAGACCGCCGATCAGCCGCTCGTCGGCGTCGAACACCTCGATGCTGTGGGCGTGCCCGAGCCGGTGCAGTTCGAGGTAGGCCGCGCGCATGCCGGCGGTGATCCAGGTGCCGGACTGGCCGTCGCGCGGGGCCGCGCAGCCATCCACCACCGCCGCGAAGGCGGTATCGGCGCGCACGCGCCAGCCGCTGTTGCGCAGGCGCCGGCGCAGGCGGGTGGACAGGTGCACGCCGTCGGTGCGCAGCACCGCGCGCCGCGACGGGCTCCACCACAGGATCGGCTCGCCCTCTGAAAACCACGGGAAGATGCCGCTGCGATAGGCGTTGAGGAAGCGCGCCGGCGACAGGTCGCCGCCGGCCGCGAGCAGGCCGTCCGGCTCGGCCAGCGCCCGCTCTGGCGGCGGGAACGGGGCTTCAGGGTCGGGGCCCAGCCACGGCACCGGCAGCCTCATGCGGCGTCCTCCGCGCGGAACGGGCTGTGCGCGAGCAGCGCCCGGCGATGCCGGCGCACGTCGGCCGTCTCCTGCGCGCACCAGTCGCGCAGGGCCTGGGCGAAGCGCGGCTCGGCGATCCAGTGGCGGCTGCGCACCGCCACCGGCAGGAAGCCGCGGGCCAGCTTGTGCCGGCCCTGCGCACCCGGCTCGAAGCGTGCCAGCCCCTCGCGCAGGCAGTAGTCGATGCCCTGGTAGTAGCAGGTCTCGAAGTGCAGCCCCGGGTGCAGTTCGGTCGCGCCCCAGTAGCGGCCGTACAGGGTGTCGCCACCGCGCAGACACAGCGCGCCGGCGATGGTGCGGCCTGCGCGCTCGGCCAGCACCAGCACCAGCTGGCGCGGCATCGCCCGTGCAAGATGGCGCAGGAACGCCAGCGTCAGCGCTGGGGCATTGCCGTAGTCGGCGAAGGTCTGCAGGTAGAAGCCGTGCATCGCCGCCAGGTCGTCCTCGCTGGCCTGATCGCCGTGCACGATGCGGAAGGTGATGCCCGCCTCGGCCACCTTGCGGCGCTCCTGGCGGATGTTCTTGCGGTGCTTGTGGTCGAGTGCGGCGAGGAAGTCCTCGAAGCCGCGCCAGTGGCCGGGATTGCGCCAGTGGAACTGGATGTCCTCGCGCAGCAGCCAGTCGTCGCCGAACGCGGCCTCGTCGCCTTCCACATGGAAATTGACGTGCGCCGACGACAGCCCGGCGCGTGCCACCCATTCGCGCATCGCCTCCGGCAGCGCCGCCCGCGCCGCGGCATCGCGCGCCAGCAGGCGCGGGCCGGTGACCGGCGAATACGGCACCGCGCACAGCCATTTCGGGTAGTAGTGCAGGCCGTGGCGGGCGTAGGCCTCGGCCCAGGCGTGGTCGAACACGAACTCGCCGTGGGTGTTGTCCTTCAGGTAGCCCGGGGCCGCCGCGACCAGCACGTCGCCCTCCCACAGCCCCAGGTGGCAGGGCGTCCAGCCCCAGTCGGCCCGCAGGCAGCCGGTGGCCTCCAGCCCGTGCAGGAACGCATGCGCGATGAACGGATTGCGACCGTCGTGCAGGCCGTCCCAGGCCGCGGCGGGGATCTCCGACAGCGCGCGATGGAGGCGGATGTCCGGCATGGCGGGCGGGCCGCTGCCGCGCGGCGGGCGCGGCCAGGTTCGGTCAGAGCCCTTCGTCCAGGAAGCGCTCCGCGTCCAGCGCGGCCATGCAGCCGAAGCCGGCGGAGGTGATCGCCTGGCGGTACACCTGGTCGGCCACGTCGCCGGCGGCGAACACGCCCGGGATGCTCGTCATGGTGGCCATGCCGTCCAGCCCGCTGCGGATCTTCAGGTAGCCGTTCTTCATCTCCAACTGGCCTTCGAACAGCGAGGTGTTGGGGCTGTGGCCGATGGCGACGAAGAAGCCCTGCACGGCGACCTCGCGGGTGCTGCCGTCCAGCACCGACTTCAGGCGCATGCCGGTGACGCCGGCGTCGTTGCCGAGGACTTCGTCCACCACGTGGTGCCAGATGGGTTCGATCTTGCCGGCCTCGACCTTGGCGAACAGCTTGTCCTGCATGATCTTCTCGGCGCGCAGGGTGTCGCGGCGGTGCACCAGGTAGACCTTGCGGGCGATGTTGGACAGGTACAGCGCCTCTTCCACGGCGGTGTTGCCGCCGCCGATCACCGCCACGTCCTGGTCCTTGTAGAAGAACCCGTCGCAGGTGGCGCAGGCGGAAACGCCGCGGCCCTTGTAGGCCTCCTCGGAGGGCAGGCCCAGGTACTTGGCGGTGGCGCCGGTGGCGACGATCAGCGCGTCGCAGGTGTATTCGCCGGAGTCGCCCACCAGCCGGAACGGGCGCCTGGACAGGTCGGCGGTGTGGATGTGGTCGAACACCACTTCGGTGTCGAAGCGCTCGGCGTGCGCCTGCAGGCGCGCCATCAGGTCCGGGCCCAGCAGGCCGTGGGCGTCGCCCGGCCAGTTGTCCACCTCGGTGGTGGTCATCAGCTGGCCGCCCATCTGCAGCCCGGTGATCACCACCGGCTTGAGGTTGGCGCGGGCGGCGTACACGGCGGCGGTCCAGCCGGCGGGGCCGGAACCGAGGATCAGCAGGCGGAGGTGTCGGGTCGGGTTCATTGGAGTCGAGTCGAAGCTCTATAATTCACGGATCGTCCGGATCCGCGCG
Organism: uncultured Thermomonas sp.; assembly: GCA_964469595.1. Classification (GTDB taxonomy): domain Bacteria; phylum Pseudomonadota; class Gammaproteobacteria; order Xanthomonadales; family Xanthomonadaceae; genus Thermomonas. The sequence goes on along the minus strand of CAYYAT010000055.1, from coordinate 2,706 downwards.
CGGCCCATAGCTTGAGGGCAGCGCGGCCCCGGCACAAGGCGCGGCGGCTGCAACGCTGTCGTGTATTCCCCACATCGCCCAGGAGCGAACAGCGCATGCGTATCGGTGTACCCAAGGAAACCAAGACCCTCGAAGGGCGCGTCGCGCTCGTCCCCGCAGCGGCCGGCGACCTGGTCAAGCGTGGCCACGAGGTCTGGCTGGAGCAGGGCGCGGGCCTGAAATCTGGTTTTGGCGACGAGCAGTACACTCGCCTCGGCGTGAAGATCGCCCCGGACGCCGCCGCCCTGTACGAGAAGGGCGAACTGATCGTGAAGGTGAAGGAGCCGATCGAAGGCGACCTGCAGCACCTGCGCCGCGACCACCTGCTGTTCTGCTACCTGCACCTGGCCGCCGAGCCGGCGCTGACCCGCCGGCTGCTGGACATCGGCCTGACCGGCGTGGCGTTCGAGACGGTGGAGCTGGACAACGGCGACCTGCCGCTGCTGGCGCCGATGTCGGTGATCGCCGGCAAGATCGGGGTGCAGGTGGGCACCCACCTGCTGCACCAGCCAATGGGTGGCAAGGGCAAGCTGCTGGGCGGCCTGCCGTCCACCGAGCGCGGCAAGGTGGTGGTGTTCGGCGCCGGCAAGGCCGGCGGCGCGTCGGCGGCGCTGGCCGCGGCGGCAGGCGCCAACGTCACCGTGTTCGAAATGCGCCAGGACCGCATGGACGAGATGATGCGCCTGGGCAACAACGTCACCGCGCTGTACCCCTACCACGACGTGGTGGCGCGCGAGGTGGCCGCGGCCGACCTGGTGATCGGCGCGGTGCTGATCACCGGCGCCAAGGCCCCGCACGTGCTGACCCGCGACATGCTGCAGGCGATGGAGCCGGGCAGCGTGGTGGTGGACATCGCGATCGACCAGGGCGGCTGCTTCGAGACCTCGCGCCCGACCACCTGGAAGGAGCCGACCTACGTGGAGGAGGGCGTCACCCACTTCTGCGTCACCAACATGCCGGGCGCGGTGCCGCAGACCAGCTCGCAGGCGATTTGCGCGGCGATCCTGCCGTGGGTGAACAAGCTCGCCTCCGGCAACGACTGGCGCAACAACCAGGCGCTGCTCAAGGGCATCAACGTGGAAGCCGGCCAGATCGTGCATCCGGCGCTGCGCGACATGCAGGTTTGACGTACTATCAAGGACCTGGGGGAACTTCCTGAGGTCTGATCGCAGGTGGCGAACGCTCCGTCCGAGGCGGGCAAGTCCAGCCGGAAATCAACGCGCGCGGCCAAGGTCGACGCGGGCGCCAGCCCGCGCCGGCACCGGTTGTGGCGCGATTTCGCGCTGATCACCATCGCCCCGGCGCTGCTGTACCTGCTGGCCTGCCTGGCCAGCTGGTCGCCGCTGGACCCCGGCTTCGACCGCGACCCCAGCGTGCTGGCGCCGCTGCACAACTGGGGTGGGCTGGCCGGGGCGTGGATCGCCAGCTTCCTGCTGTTCCTGTGCGGCTACGTCGCCTTCCTGCTGCCGTTCGTGCTCGGCGCGATCGCCTGGATCGCGCTGTTCGGGATGGACGAGGATGGCGACGGCCAGGCCGACCTCGGGCCGGCGCTGCGGCTGGTGGGCATCGTCGGCTTCCTGATCGCGGCCTGTGGCCTGCTGTCGCTGCGGATCGGCGGCGGCAACGACCTCGCCGCTGGCAGCGGCGGTGTGCTCGGCCGCCTGACCGGCAACTCGCTGCACATGCTGTTCGGGCCGGTCGGCGCCAACCTGTTCCTGGTCAGCCTGCTGCTGGTGTCGGTGACGCTGGCCACCGGGCTGTCGTGGCTGGCGGTGATGGACCGCATTGGCGCGTTCGTGCTGGCCCTGCCGGGCCTGCTGGACCGCGGCGCGCGCAAGGGGGTGCAGCAGGCGGCCGAGTGGACCGAGACGCGCGCGCTGCGCGAGGAACGCGAGGTCGCGCGCAAGGCCGACAGCGAGATCCGCCTGCGCCGCGACAAGGTCAAGATCGAGCCGCCGGCGGCGCCGACGGTGGAGAAGAGCGAGCGCGCGCGGCGCGAGCAGCAGATCCCGCTGTTCGGCGCCGGCGATCCCAGCGGCATCCCGCCGCTGGCGCTGCTGGACGATCCCAAGCCGCAGCCCAAGGGCTATGACGCGCAGACGCTGGAGACGCTGTCGCGCCAGATCGAATTCAAGCTCAAGGACTTCCGGATCGATGCCGAGGTGGTCGGGGCCTATCCGGGCCCGGTGATCACCCGCTTCGAGGTGCAGCCGGCGCCAGGCGTAAAGGTCAGCCAGATTTCCTCGCTGGACAAGGACATCGCCCGCGGCCTGTCGGTGAAGTCGGTGCGCGTGGTGGACGTGATCCCGGGCAAGTCGGTGATCGGCCTGGAAACGCCGAACACCCACCGCGAGATGATCTACCTTAGCGAGCTGCTGCGGTCGAAGGAATACGACAAGGCCGGCAGCCCGCTGACGCTGGCGCTGGGCAAGGACATCGCCGGAAAACCCATCGTCGCCGACCTCGCGCGCATGCCGCACCTACTGGTGGCCGGCACCACCGGTTCCGGCAAGTCGGTGGCGGTCAACGCGATGGTGCTGTCGCTGCTGTACAAGGCCTCCGCCAAGGACGTGCGGATGCTGATGATCGACCCCAAGATGCTGGAACTGTCGGTCTACCAGGGCATCCCGCACCTGCTGGCGCCGGTGGTCACCGACATGAAGGAGG
>CAYYAT010000054.1:2255-8159 GCA_964469595.1 uncultured Thermomonas sp. | reverse complement strand
CCGCCCCGACGCGCAGGCGATGGCGCGCGGCGAGGCGGGCGTGGACCGCTGCCCACCGGGTGGCGATGCCGGTGCGCGTGCACTGGCCCAGGTGCTGGGCACACCGGCCATTCCGTTTGACCGCTCGCGCGGCGAGCACAAGGCCGCGCAGGTTGCGTTGATCGTGGAGGCCGACTGCATCGGCTGCACCAAGTGCATCCAGGCCTGCCCGGTGGATGCCATCGTCGGCGGCCCCAAGCACATGCATACCGTGCTGGAACCACTGTGCACCGGCTGCGACCTGTGCCTGCCGGCCTGCCCGGTGGATTGCATCGTCACGGTCACCGCAGGCTGAACCCGTCGCCTGCGCGCACGCATTTCCGCGGGCGCAGCCGCGTCAGTGCGCGTCTGCCGCGGCCACCGGAGCGCAGCCGTCGCAAATGCGCTCCACCGTGTAGCCCTTGGCACGCAGCTGCTCCACCAGCCCGTCCGGCCCCAGCAGGTGCAGCGCGCCCACGACCACCAAGGTGTTGTCCCGGTGCGAATCGGCCAGCCGCTTCTCCAGCTGCGGCAGCCAGGCCTGGTTGCGGTCCACGTCCAGCAGGCGATAGCTCTCCGGGGTCTTGAGCGCCATTTCCGCGCGCATCTCCGCGTCGAGCCTGTCGGCATCGCCGGCGCGCCACCACGCATGCAGGCCCTGCAGCTGGCGCGCGGCCTGCTGCGGGTCGGCCAGGAATTCGTCCAGCCCCTGGACCTGCTCGGCATACGGCACGCTGTCCATCGCTTGCAGTTGGTCTTCCACGGTCTCCAGCCCCGCCACGGGCTTGCCGGCCTGCGCGGCGCGCTGCATCAGGTAGCGGTCCAGGCCGAGGTCCGCGCGCAGGCCCAGCGCCTGGGTGATGCCCAGGGTCAGGCTGAGATTGACCGCCCACGGCTCGCTGTGCTCCAACGCCTGCAAGCTGCCGCCGCTGGCGCCCACCAGCAGCCCCAGCTTGTCGAGCGTGGGCTTGGGCAGCACCGCGCTGAGGGTCTTGCCGTCGCTGTAGGCCATGTACTTGCGCATCGCCGCGAGGGTGTCGGGCGAGGTCATCGCGGCGGGATCGACTTCGAACAGCAGCGCGGCGCTGTCGTCGAACGCGCGTTCCACCTCCGCCGGCAGCGGGTAGTCGTCGGCCTTGAGCAGGTGGAACGAGCCAAGCAGGTACACCGCGCTGTCGGCGTCGGACACCTTCCACAGCAGCGGGTGATACGCCGCTGCCGGTGCGTCGGCCCGCGAGATCGGGGCCAGCAGGACCAGGCACAACAGCAGGAACAGGCGACGCAGGCTCATGCGGCAGGGGTCCCTGCGCTGGCGGGCTCGTCCGGCTTGCGATACGCCTTCTCGCCGGCTTCCACCCGCAGGTTCAGGCGGTTCTCGGGCGGCGGCAGCGGGCAGGTCGCGAACAGGGTGAACGCGCATGGCGGGTTGTAGGCGCGGTTGAAATCCAGCAGCACGCGGCCCTGCGCATCCGGGCGCGACACATCGAGAAAGCGGCCGGCGCCATAGCTGCCGTGGCCGCTGGTGCGGTCGGCGAACACCACCAGCAGGGTGCCCTCGCCTTCGTCCAGCGCCTCCAGCCGGTAGCGGCTGCCGTTGCGGGTGAACTCCAGCACGCCTGGGTTGGGGATGTTCTCGGTCGTGCCGATGATGTTCACCACCGGCAGCGTCTTACCGGGCGGATGCGGGATGAAGCGCGCCGGCAGGATCCAGCCGCTGCCGCCCGGCCAGTACGTCAGGCCCGTGAAACGCAGGCGGGTGTCGGCATCGGCATGCTTCACCCGCAGCGCCAGCCTGCCGCCGCGCGCGATCACCAGCGCCTGGCCCTTGCCGTCATCGAAGCCGAGAACGCTGGCGCCGCCGGGATCGGCATCGCTGCGCAGCTCGCCGCCGCGGGCGGGAGTACCGTCGATGGTCACCTCGGTGTCCGCCACGAAGCGCACCTTGCCGGCGCGCACCGTGAACACGCCCAGATGCGCCGGCCCCAGCGCCAAGCGGATGCCGTTGTCGGCGCCGCTGCCGACCCGATGCGTGCCCGGCTCCAGCCAGTGCAGCCCGACCAGACTGGTCCAGCCGTCGGGCCTGGTCAGCTCGGCCCGGCGCTGCTCGCGCCAGGCCTGCTCGGAAGCCTCGAAGGCGGCCTGGGCTTTCGCCCTGGCGGCCAGGGCTGCCGGGCTCGGGCCAGTATCGCGACTGCAGGCGGCCAGCAACGCCGCCAGCAGCAGGATCAACGTCCGCGCAGGAACCATTTGTCCATCTCCGCCAGCGAGAAGCGCGTCCAGGTGGGACGGCCGTGGTTGCATTGGCCGGAGCGCTCGGTGGCCTCCATCTGGCGCAGCAGGGCGTTCATCTCCGGAATCGTGAGCCGGCGGTTGGCGCGCACCGCGCCGTGGCAGGCCATGGTCGCCAGCAGCGCGTCGCGGGTCTCGGCCACGCGGCGGGTGCTGCCGTGCTCGCGCAGGTCGGCGAGCACGTCGCGCAGCAGCGCCTCCACGTCGCCATGCGCCAGCAACGCCGGCACGCTGCGCAGCAGCAGCGACTGCGGGCCGCTGCGCTGCACCTCGAAGCCCAGCTGCGCCAGCGTTTCGGCCTCACGCTCGGCCACGTCGGCCTCGCGCTCGGACACCGCCAGGCTGGCGGGCACCAGCAGCGGCTGCGTGCGCAGGCCTTCGCCGTCGTGCGCGGCCTTCAGCCGCTCGTAGCCGATGCGTTCGTGCGCGGCGTGCATGTCCACCACGATCAGCCCATCGGCGTTCTCCGCCAGGATGTAGATACCGTGCAGCTGGGCGACGGCGAAGCCCAGCGGCGGCATGCCGCCCGGCGCATCCTCCGGCATCGCCACCGCGGGCACGAATGGCGCCTGCACGGCCTCCTCGCGCGGTGCATACAGGGCCGCGTAGGCCGCGGGCGCATCGGCCACGCGCAGGCCGATCGCCTGCTGCTGCGGCGCGAATGCAGGCGACCCGGATGCGGCATGCCCGCTACCGCCCGCTAGCGGCGGATATGCAGGCAGCGCTCCCGGCATCGCTCCGGGCGTGGCCGCGGAGGGCGGCGCGGGCGTGGCGCCGGCGCGGGTATCCGCCAGCGCGGCGTGCAGCGTGCGATAGACGAAATCGTGCACCAGGCGCGATTCGCGGAAGCGCACCTCGTGCTTGGCCGGATGCACGTTGACGTCGACGCCGCGCGGATCGAGCTCGAGGAACAGCACGTAGGCCGGGTGGCGGCCGTGGAACAGCACGTCGCTGTAGGCCTGCCGCACCGCATGGGCGACGTTGCGGTCGCGCACGCTGCGGCCGTTGACGTACAGGTACTGCTGGTCGGCGCTGGCGCGGTTGTAGGCCGGCTGCGCGATCCAGCCGTGCAGGCGCATGCCGGCGCCGGCATGGTCCACCCGCAGCGCGTTGCGCGCGAACTCCTCGCCCAGCGCCTCGTGCAGGCGCACGTCGCTGAGCAGGTGCCCTTCGCCCTTCCAGCGCCGCGACGGCTTGCCGTTGTGGCTGACCCGGATCTCCACGTCGGGCCGCGCCAGCGCCAGCGTGCGCAGCCAGTCCTCGATATGCCCCAGTTCGGTGCGCTCGGCGCGCAGGAACTTGCGCCGCGCGGGGACGTTGAAGAACAGGTCGCGCACTTCCACCGTGGTGCCGGGCGGATGCGCCTGCGGCACCACCTCGCCGTGGCGGCCGCCGTCGATGCGCAACTCGGCCCCGTGGTCGGCATCCGGCCGGCGCGAGACCAGCCGGAAGCGGCTGACCGAGGCGACCGACGGCAGCGCCTCGCCACGGAAGCCCAAGGTGGCCACCGCTTCCAGGTCGTCGATCGAGGCGATCTTGCTGGTGGCATGCCGGCTGACCGCCAGCGGCAGTTCCTCCGGCGCGATCCCGCCGCCGTCGTCGCGGATGCGGATCAGGCGGATGCCGCCGTCCTCGAGGTCGATGTCGATGCGCTTGGCACCGGCATCGAGCGCGTTCTCCACCAAATCCTTGACCACGGAGGCGGGCCTCTCGACGACCTCGCAGGCGGCGATCTGGATGATGAGGTTGTCGGGAAGCTGGCGGATCGTCATTGGCGGATGCTCACCCGCCAAGTGTAGCCGCTGGCACTCAGCGGCTGCCGCCGATGCCGCTGCGCACCGGCGCGTCCGCCTGCGCCGACTGCGCGGCCTGCGCGCGCGCGGCGTACAGCGTGCCCGGCGGCGGCTGGCGCGAGAAATAGGTGTCCACGCCGTCCAGGATGGCGCGCGCCAGGGTGCGCTGGAACGCCGGGTCGGTCAGCCGCTTTTCTTCCTCCGGATTGGAGATGAAGGCGGTTTCCACCAGCATCGCCGGCATCTTGTCGGAGGTGCGCAGCACCGCGAAGTTCGCGCGCTCGATGTCCGGCTTGTGGTTGTTGCCGACCCGCTTCAGCCCGCCCAGCACGTGCTGGGCCGCGTCTTCCGAGGCCTTCATGTTGCCGCTCTGGGTGAGGTCCAGCAGCACTGAGGTCAGGGTGTTGTCCGCCACCCGCACGCGCGCGCCGCCGATCACGTCGGCCGCGTTTTCCTTGTCGGCCAGCCAGCGCGCGCGCTGCGAGGACGCGCCGCGGGTGGACAGGATGTATACCGACGACCCGCGCGCACTGCGGTTCTCGGCGGCGTCGGCGTGGATCGAGATGAAGATGTCGGCCTTGTTGGCGCTGGCGCGGCGGGCGCGGTATTCCAGCGGGATGAACACGTCGCTGTCGCGGGTGAGGTAGGCCTTCAGCCCCGGCGTGGCATTCACCTGGCGCGCCAGCTCGCGCGCGATCGCCAGGGTGACGTCCTTCTCACGGGTGCCGCCGGGGCCATGCGCACCGGGGTCCTGCCCGCCGTGGCCGGCATCGATGGCCACCACCAGCGGCCGCATCCCCGCCTGCAGCGCCGGACGCGGGGGCGGCGGCAGCGGCGGATCGGCCGGCGCGGCGGGGGCGTCGGCGGCGACGGGGGCCGGCGCGGAGATGGCAGCGAGGGCGGACGCCGCAGGAGCCGGGCCGGGATTGGCGGAGGCCGGCGGCGCGTGCTGCGCGAAGGCCGCGATCGGATCGTTCGGGGCGGCGCCCGGCGCGCTGACCGACGGGGCATCCGACGCGACGGCCTGCGCCGGGGCGGGGCCATCGCCCGGCCATTCCAGCACCAGCACGGCACCGCTGGCGGCGCCGTCCAGCGTGGTCGGGATCGCCTTCACCTTGCCGGCCAGGTCGAACACCACCCGCACCGTGCCCGGCACCGGCTGCCCGGTGCGCACGGCCTTCACCATCCCGGCCGCACCCGGCAGGGCCAGGCCGCGGGCCAGATGGCTGTCGGGGAAGTCCACCGCCAGCCGCTCGGGATTCGACAGCGGAATCAGGCGATACTCGCCCACCTTGTCCAGATGCAACTCGGCGCGCGTACCGGTCGGCCCCGACTCGATTCGCAACTGCCTGATTTCAGACGCTTTTACCGGAAGCAGCGCGAGCGCGAGCAGGCCGATGGCGGCCGCGACGGCTGGCTGGCAGTGGCTCCCCCTCAGGCGCATGGCCCGGAGTGAACCACTTTCCGGGCAGAATCGCAAGCATTTTTCCTTGAATAATCCAATACCTGCGAGATTTTCCTCAATCAGGGCGAGCAGACATCGTTGCAACTTACCGGAGCCCTCATCCGAGCCCAGCCTGCGCCAGCCATGCGCGCCCCGCCGGGGTTTGCGCTTCCAGCGTGCAGACGCGCCCCGTACCCTGCAGCACCAGCCAGATGTCGAGATCCGGCGGCGGCAGCGCGCCGCGCCCGCGCTGCGGCCATTCCACCAGCCACAGCCGGGCCGCCTCAGGGTCCAGGCCGAGGAACTCCAGCTCGCCGGGGTCGCCGATCCGGTACAGATCCAGATGCAGGGCCAGCGCGC
>CAYYAT010000054.1:0-2245 GCA_964469595.1 uncultured Thermomonas sp. | reverse complement strand
CGCCGCCGGCCGGCAGCGGGTACTGCTCGACCAGGGTGTAGGTGGGGCTGCGGATGGTGCCGGTGACGCCCAGCGCGCGCAGCATCGCGCGCGCCAGCGAGGACTTGCCGGCGCCCAGGTCGCCGTGGAGATGGGCCACGGCCTGCGCGGGCAGCGCCTGCGCCAGGCGGGCGCCAAGGGCGTCGGTGGCCGCGGCGTCGGGAAGGAAGAGCTCGGACATCCGCCTATCGTCGCATCGGATTGGCCAGGCGGCGCAGCCACGGCAGCAGGTCGGACGGCAGCAGGCCGCGCTCACCGTCCTCGCGCGCGGCCGCGTCGCCGGCGGCGGCGTGCAGCAGCGCGCCGGCCACCGCCGCGTCACGGGCGGTGAACCCCTGTCCGCACAGCGCCGCGACGACGCCGGTGAGCAGGTCGCCCATACCACCGGTGCCCATGCCGGGGTTGCCGGCACACAGCACCACCGGCGGCACGCCGGGCGCCTGCACCAGCGTGCCCGCGCCCTTCAGCACCGCGACGCCGCCCCAGCGCGCCTGCAGCGCAGCGACCGCGGCGAAGCGGTCGCGCTGGACCTCGGCGGTGGTGGTGCCGAGCAGGCGGGCCGCCTCGCCGGGATGCGGCGTGACCACGTCGTCGGGCCGCAGCGTCGCGCCCGATGCCGCCAGCAGCGACAGCGCCTCGGCGTCAAACACGCGCGGCTTGTCGCAGGCCAGCACGCGCTCGAACAGCGCCCGCCCCCACGCGCCCTGCCCCAGCCCGGGGCCGATGGCCACGACATCCGCGCGCGCCAGCAGGGCATCCAACTGCGCGACGTCCTCGACCGCGTGCGCCATCGCTTCCGGGCAGCGCGCCAGCAGCGCCGGCACGTGCGCCGCGCGGGTCGCCACGCTGGCCAGGCCCGCGCCGCAGCGCAGCGCGGCCTGCACCGCCAGCAGGATCGCGCCGCCACTGCCGGCCTCGCCGCCGATGCACAGCACGTGGCCGTTGCGGCCCTTGTGGGTGTCGCGCGGCCGCAGCGGGAAGAAGCCCGCCAGCGCATCGGCGCGGAAGGCCAGCGCCGCGGGGGCGAGGCCCTCGAACACACCGGTCGGCAGATCCAGTGTCGCCAGTTCCAGTTCGCCGCAGTGGTCCAGCGCCGCGCCGGTACGCAGGCCGCGATGGCGGGCCAGGAACTGCAGCGTGCAGTCGGCCCGGACCGCCGCGCCCGGCGCGCTGCCGCGATCGGCATCCAGCCCGCTGGGCACGTCCAGCGCCAGCACCGGCGCCGGATGCGCGTTGATGGCCGCGATCAGCGCCGCCGTCGCCGCGTCCGGCGCGCGCGACAGGCCGATCCCGAACAGCGCATCGACGATCAGGTCGCACTCACCGAGGGTATCGTCGATTGTGCCGCCCGCCGCCCGATACTCGGCACAGGCGCGCCGCGCGAGCGGGCTGGCCGGCTCAGCGCCTTGCACCACACGCACGTCACGCCCGGCCTCGCGCGCATGGCGCGCCAGCACGTAGCCGTCGCCGCCGTTGTTGCCCGGCCCGCATACCACCACGATCCGCTGCGCCTGCGGCCAGTGCTTCAGCACGCAGCGCCAGGCCGCCTGCCCGGCGCGGGCCATCAGCGCGAAGGCGTCGCCGCCCAGTCGCGCGGTGCCGCGCGCCTCGAGTGTACGCAGGGCGTCGGGGGCGAACAGCGGCAGCGGTGCGGGCATGCGGCGCTCCGGCGGGCAAGGGACGGGGCATCGTACCCCCGCCCCTATACTGGCGCGCATGACGATGCCCGACCCCGCCGCGCTGGCCGACCGCATCCGCGCGCTGGCGCGGGCCGCGGGCTTCCAGCGCGTGGGCATTTCCGGCATCGACCTGCGCGAGGACGAGGCGCACCTGCTCGACTGGCTGGCGCAGGGCCTGTACGGTTCGATGAACTGGATGGCGAGCCACGGCGCCCTGCGCGCGCGTCCCGCGGAGCTGCTGCCGGGCACGCTGCGGGTGATCTCGGTCGGGCTGGACTACGGCCAGGACCCGGATCCAGCGTGGCAGGCGCTGGACGACGGCGAGCGTGCGTACGTGGCCCGCTACGCGCTCGGCCGCGATTACCACAAGCTACTGCGCCAGCGTCTGCAAAAGCTCGCAGAGCAGGTGCAGGCGGAGATCGGCCCGTTCGGCTACCGCGCCTTCACCGACTCCGCGCCGGTGCTGGAACGTGCGCTGGCGCGCAACGCCGGGCTGGGCTGGATCGGCAAGCACACCTGCCTGATCG
>CAYYAT010000053.1:0-8183 GCA_964469595.1 uncultured Thermomonas sp. | reverse complement strand
ACACCCTGCCGAACGACCCGTGGCATGAGTTCTTCAAGTCGCCGAAGTGGCTGGACGCGCTGATTTCCAAGGGCGCGCTGGGCCAGAAGACCGGCGCCGGCATCTTCCGCAAGGTCGGCAAGGACATCATGGTGCTCGACCTCGAGCAGCAGGACTACCGGCTCGCCGACCGCGGCGCGGCGCCGGAGGTGGTCGAGATCCTCAAGCTGAAGAACCCGGCGGAGAAGTTCGCCCGCCTGCGCGAGAGCCAGCACCCGCAGGCGCGGTTCCTGTGGGCCTGCTTCCGCGACCTGTTCCACTACAGCGCCTACCACCTGGCCGATATCGCCGACACCGCGCGCGACGTGGACCAGGCCATCCGCTGGGGCTACGGCTGGGCCCAGGGCCCGTTCGAGACCTGGCAAACCGCAGGCTGGAATCAAGTGGCCGGGTGGATCGCCGAGGAGATTGCCGCCGAACGCACCATGAGCGACGCCGCCCTGCCCGCCTGGGTCACCCAGCGCGACGGAGTACACGCCGCCGCCGGCAGCTACAGCCCGTCCAAGAATGCTCTGCTGCCGCGCTCGTCGCTGCCGGTTTACCAGCGCCAGCGCTTCCCCGACCCGATGCTGGGCGAGCGTTTCGCCCCCGGCGAGACGGTGTTCGAGAACGACGGCCTGCGCATGTGGCACGACGGCGACGACATCGCCGTGGTCAGCTTCAAGACCAAGATGAACACCGTCTCCGACGCCGTGCTGGAGGGGCTGCAGGAAGCGGTGGGCCGCGCCGAGCGCGACTTCGCCGGCCTGGTGATCTGGCAACCGAAGGAGCCGTTCTCCGCCGGTGCCGACCTCGCCGGTGCGCTGGGCGCGCTGCAGGCCGGCAAGCTCGACCTGTTCGAGGCGATGGTGGCCAATTTCCAGGCCACCAGCCAGCGCATCAAGTACTCGCTGGTGCCGGTGGTCGCGGCCGTGCGCGGGCTGGCCCTCGGCGGCGGCTGCGAATTCCAGATGCACAGCGCCAGGACCGTGGCGCACCTGGAGAGCTACATCGGCCTGGTCGAGGCCGGCGTGGGCCTGCTGCCGGCCGGCGGTGGCCTGAAGGAGCTGGCGGTGCGCGCCTCCGCGGCGGCCGGCCCGGGCGGCGACGTGTTCGCCGAGCTGAAGAAGACCTTCGAGACGGTGGCGATGGCGAAGGTGTCCAACTCCGCGGCCAACGCCAAGGAGCTGGGCCTGCTGCGTGGCGCCGACAAGATCGCCTTCAACGCCTTCGAACTGCTGCACATCGCCAAGGCCGAGGCGCGCGCGCTGGCCGAGGGCGGCTACCGCCCACCGCTGCCGGCGCGCCGCATCCAGGTCGCCGGCGACGTCGGCATCGCCACCTTCAAGATGCTGCTGGTGAACATGTTGGAGGGCCGCTTCATCAGCGAGTACGACTACGAAATCGCCGAACGGATCGCCACCGTGCTGTGCGGTGGCGACGTGGAGCGCGGCGCACTGGTGGACGAGGACTGGCTGATCCGGCTGGAGCGCAAGCAGTTCGTCGAGCTGGCGCAGCAGGACAAGACCCAGGCCCGCATCGCGCACATGCTCAAGACCGGCAAGCCGCTGCGCAACTGACCGACGACGAGGACAACCCCATGAGCAAGCAAATCCAGGACGCCTACATCGTCGCCGCCACCCGCACCCCGGTGGGCAAGGCCCCGAAGGGCGTGTTCCGCAACACCCGCCCCGACGACATGCTGGCGCACGTGCTGAAGGCCGTGGTCGCGCAGGCCCCGGGCATCGACCCGGGCCGCATCGACGACGCCATCATCGGCTGCGCCATGCCCGAGGGCGAGCAAGGCATGAACGTGGCGCGCATCGGCGTGCTGCTGGCCGGCCTGCCCAACACCGTGGCCGGCCAGACCATCAACCGCTTCTGCTCCTCCGGCCTGCAGGCCGTGGCGTTGGCGGCCGACCAGATCCGCTTGGGCAATGCCGACCTGATGCTGGCCGGCGGCACCGAGTCGATGTCGATGGTGCCGATGATGGGCAACAAGATCGCCCTGTCGCCGTCGGTGTTCAAGGACGACCACGTCGCCATCGCCTACGGCATGGGCATCACCGCCGAGAAGGTGGCCGAGGAATGGAAGGTCTCGCGCGAGGAGCAGGACGCCTTCGCCCTGGCCTCGCACCAGAAGGCCATCGCCGCGATCCAGGCCGGCGAGTTCGCCTCGGAGATTACCCCGTACGAGATCCACTCCTACCAGCCCAATCTCGCCGACGGCAACACCATCGCCCTGCGCAAGCTGCGGGTCGAGCACGACGAAGGCCCGCGCCCCGACAGCTCGCTGGAAGGCCTGGCCAAGCTGCGCCCGGTGTTCCGCAACGGCCAGTTCGGCGGCAGCGTCACGGCCGGCAACTCCTCGCAGATGAGCGACGGCGCCGGTGCGGTGCTGCTGGCCTCCGAGCAGGCGATCAAGGACTACGGGCTGACCCCGCTGGCGCGCTTCGTCAGCTTCTCCGTAGCCGGCGTACGCCCGGAAGTGATGGGCATCGGCCCGATCGCGGCGATCCCCAAGGCGCTCAAGCAGGCTGGCCTGACCAAGGACCAGCTGGACTGGATCGAGCTCAACGAGGCCTTCGCCGCGCAGTCGCTGGCGGTGATCCGCGACAGCGAGCTCGACCCGTCCAAGGTCAACCCGCTGGGCGGCGCCATCGCCCTGGGCCACCCGCTGGGCGCGACCGGCGCGATCCGCACCGCGACCATCGTCCACGGCCTGCGCCGCCGCCAGCAGAAGTACGGCATGGTGACCATGTGCATCGGCACCGGCATGGGCGCGGCGGGGATCTTCGAGTCACTCTGATCCCGCGCGTTCCGGGCACGCGAAAACGGCGCCGCAAGGCGCCGTTTTCATTGCAACCGCGGCCAACCGATCCTCAGGTCTCGACCACGCCCATCTCGCCGAGCGCGTTCTGCATCAGGCTGCGTGCGGCATCGCTGAGCTTCTCGTTGTCCAGCGCATAGCGGATGGTGGCCTCGATCAGTCCGAGATGGGTACCGCAATCGAACCGGGTGCCGTGGAAGCGGAACGCGTCCACCCGCTCGCGCTGCAGCAGCGCGGCGATCGCATCGGTCAGCTGGATTTCCCCGCCGGCGCCCTTCTGGGTGGTTTCCAGCAGGTCGAAGATCGCCGGCGTGAGGATGTAGCGCCCCACCACGGCCAGGTTGCTGGGTGCGTGTTCCGGGCGCGGCTTCTCCACGATCTCCCGGATCCGCCCGGCCTGTCCGTCGAACGCGTCGGTGGCCACGATGCCGTAGCTGCCAGTCTGCTCGCGCGGCACGTCCTGCACCGCCACCACGCTGCCGCCGGCTGCCTGCGCATGGTTGGCCATCTGCGTGAGCGCGCCATCGCCGCGGCTCCAGATCAGATCATCCGGCAGCAGCACCGCGAACGGCTCGTCGCCGACCACCGGGCGCGCGCACAGCACGGCATGCCCCAGCCCCAGCGCCTCGGCCTGGGTCACGAACACTGCGCGCACGCCGTCGGGCAGCACGTTGCGCACCAGCGCCAGCAATTCCTGCTTGCCGGATTTCTCCAGCTTCTGCTCCAGCTCGTAGGCCTTGTCGAAGTAATCGGCCACCGCGTGCTTGTAGCGGTTGGTGACGAACACCAGGGTGTCGCAGCCGGCGGCGATCGCTTCGTCCACCGCGTACTGGATCAGCGGACGATCGACGATCGGCAGCATTTCCTTGGGCACGGTCTTGGTCGCGGGAAGAAAACGGGTGCCCAGGCCGGCCACGGGGAATACCGCCTTGCGGATACGCGGAGAGGATCGGGTCATCGATGGGCTCTGTCGTTGGAATCGGGGGAATCGGGGGAATCGCGGGAATATTGGGATCCAGGCGCATTGGAATCGGCGGGCGCAGCTTCGTGCAGCAGGCGCTGCAGTGCGGGCACATCGTAACGGTGCACGGCCTCGCGCAGCGCCTCCAGCCGGGCGGCGAAGGCCACAGGCGCAGCCACCTCCAGCGGCAATCGCCAGATCCCGGGCGCGGCCTCCTGCCGCTGCGGTGGCAGTTCCGGCTCGTGCAGGCGCTCGCCCGGGCGCAGCCCGGTGAATACCATGCCGACCTCCTGCGGGGTCAGGCCCGCTTGCCGCACCATGCGCGAGGCCAGCGCCAGGATCGCCACCGGCGCGCCCATGTCCAGCGCGTACATGGCGCGCTGCTCGCCCAGCGCGGCTGCCTGCAGGATCAGCTGGCAGGCCTCGGTGATGGTCATGAAATAACGCGTGGCCTGCGGATGGGTCACCGTCAGCGGCCCGCCGCGGCGGATCTGCTCGCGGAATACCTGCGCCACGCTGCCGGCCGAATCGAACACGTTGCCGAAGCGCACCACCGCTAGCCGGGTCGCGGAGGCCTCCGCGAGCAGTGCCAGGCAGGCCTGTTCGGCCAGGCGCTTGCTTGCGCCCAGCACGCTGACCGGGTCCACCGCCTTGTCGGTGGATACCAGCACCATGCAGGCGATGCCGGCGGCGCGCGCCGCCTGCGCCACCGCCGCGGTGGCCAGCACGTTGTTGCGCGCGGCTTCGCGCGGCTGCGCCTCCAGCAGCGGCACGTGCTTGTAGGCGGCGGCGTGGATCAGGGTCTCCACCGGCCCCTGCCCCAGCGCGTGCGCCAGCACGGCCGGATCGCCGCAGTCGCCGAGCACCGCCACGCTTTCCAGCGCCGGGAACGCCGCGTGCAGCCGCTCCTGCACCTGTAGCAGCGCCAGTTCGTCGATCTCCACCAGCAGCAGCCGGCGCGCGCCGTGGAGCGCGCACTGGCGGCACAGCTCGGCACCGATCGAGCCGCCGGCCCCGGTCACCAGCACCGACTGTCCGCGCAGCCAGGCGCGGATCCTGCCGGAATCGGCGGCGCGCTCGCGACGGCCCAGCAGGGCTTCGACATCCACGCCCTGCAGCGGCCCGCGCTGGCGGTGCCCGCGCAGCGGCGTCAGGCGATGCCACCAGTGGCGGTTCATGCCCTCGCCTCCGCGCCGGCGCGCATCTGCCCGCGCCACCACAGCCAGATCGAGACGGCGAGAAACACCGCTAGGCCGCCGTAGGCCCAGGCGATCGGCGCCGCCTGCAGCCAGGCCATGCAGGCGATCGCCAACCCCGTCCATGCCGCATAGCCCAGCGTCACCCGGCGATGGCTGAACCGGCGCGCCCAGCGCTGGTAGAGATGCTGCAGGTGCGGCTGCCACCAGCGTTCGCCGCGCAGCACGCGCCGGCCCAGGGTCATGCCCACGTCCACCAGCACCGCCGCCAGCGGCAGCGCCAGCAGCGGCCACAGCACCGGCGCCTGCCGCGGCAGCGCCAGGCCGAGCAGGCACGCCACGAGATACCCCATCGCACCGCTGCCGACATCGCCGGCGAACACGCGGGCGCGCGGGAAGTTGAATGGCAGGAAGCCGAGACAGGCCGCCGCCAGCGCCAGCGCCAGCCAGCGCCCGGCCTCCTCTAGGCCCCAGGCCAGCGCCAGCGCGCACAGCAGCGCCTGGCTGGCCGCCAGCCCGTCGATCCCGTCGATGAAGTTCCAGGCATTCACCAGCACCGGCACCAGCACGCCGCCCAGGATCACCGCGGCAGGCGGCGCCTGCGCATGCGTCAGCGCAATCGCCAGACATCCCCCGGCCAGCAGCTGGGACGCCAGTCGCCAGCCGATCGCCAGCGGGCGGCGATCATCGCGCCAGCCGGCAGCAGCCACCAGCAGCAGGCCCGCGCCCATCCAGCCGGCACCGGCGACGCCGTGCCAAGCGAACACCGCGAATGCCGCCAGCCCAACCAGCGCGATTCCGGCGCCGCCTCCGCGCGGCGTGGGAACGGCGTGGCTGCGGCGTGGCCCCGGCAGGTCCAGCATGCCGGCGCGCGGGGCGACCCGGCGCACGCCTTCAGTGGCCGCGGCCGACAGCAGCAGGCTGGCCACCATCCACATCCCGATCAGCGTCGGATCAGACCACCGCATAGTTCAGCAGCGGCTTCACCGTTCCCCACTCCTTGCAGCTCGGGCACTGCCAGTGGTGGCTGCGCGCACCGAAGCCGCAGCGGTTGCAGCGGTAGCTGGGATTGCGCACCAGCAGCTGGTCGGTGATGTGCTTGAGATCGTGCAGGGTGGCCACGGCATCCGCGCCATCGGCGAGGCTGAGGTCGATCAGCGCCGCCTCGCCGCGCACCGAGGGCCGGTCCTTGAGCTGCTGGGCGAGGTAGCGGCGCGCCGCGCCGACGCCTTCTTCCGCCTCCAGCATCCGGGTCAGCGCCAGTACCGGGGAAATGCCGCGGTAGTGCTCGCACATGCCGGCGAGGAACGCGCGCGCTCCGGTGCGCTCGCCCGCCTTCTCATAGTTCTCCAGCAGCATCGGCAGGATCACGGGCAGGAAGTCAGGATCGTGGCGGGCGGCGCGTTCAAGCGCGCGGATGGCGGCCTGGGTGTTGCCGGCCTCGGCCTCGATCCGGCCCTCGATGATCCCCGCGCGCACCGAAGTGGGATCGGCCGCGTAGGCACGCGCCACCGCCGCGCGCGCGGCCTCGGCATCGCCGTTGCTGCGGTGGCGGTCGGCCAGCTCGCATTCGAACTGGCCGATCAGGCGGCCCATCGGCTGGCCGGTTGCCTGCTCGTAGCGGGTGGCGTTGTGGATCGCCTTTTCCCAGTCGCGCTCGGACTGGTAGATATCGATCAGGTGCTTGAGCGCCTGCGGGGCGCGCTGATCCAACTGCGCAAGGTCGTTGAACACGGTTTCCGCGCGGTCCAGCAGGCCGGCGCGCATGTAGTCCTCGCCCAGCGCGGACAGCGCCTGAATCTTCTGGGTATCGGACAGGTCCGGGCGCTGCGCCAGCGCCTGATGCAGGCGGATCGCCCGGTCCACCTCGCCGCGCCTGCGGAACAGGTGGCCCAGCGCGACCTGGGTCTCGAAGGTGTCCTTATCGAGCTCCGCCACGTGCAGGAACAGCTCGATTGCCTTGTCCGGCTGTTCGTTCAACAGGTAGTTCAGGCCACGGAAATAGGTGGTCGAGAGCTTGCTGACCTGGTGCCCGCTATGGCGCTCGCCGCCACGGCGGCCGATCACCCAGCCGGCCAGCGCCGCCAGTGGCACCGCGATGATGAACCACATCCACTGGTCGAGAAATTCCATGGTTCCCTCCGGGACTCGGACAACGCAGCGCGCGGGCCGCCGCGGATGCGGCCGCTAGCTTAACGGACCCGACGGGACGGGTCAGCCGGAATGCACGCCTGCGGCGTGCTCAATCGGCATCGGGCAGCGGGATCACGTCGGTGACCCGCTCGCGCAGTTCCTTGCCGGGCTTGAAGTGGGGGACGTACTTGCCGGGCAGGGCCACCGCCTCGCCGGTCTTGGGGTTGCGGCCGGTGCGCGGCGGCCGGTAATGCAGGGAGAAGCTCCCGAACCCGCGGATCTCGATGCGCTCGCCGCCTGCCAGCGCGCCGCCCATCATCTGCAGCAGCGTCTTGACCGCCAGATCGACGTCGTCGGCCTTCAGGTGCGGCTGCCGGCGGGCCAGCAGTTCGATGAGCTCGGATTTGGTCATGGGTTCGCGAATGTTGCCGTGGATTGCAAGCGGCCCGGCACGAGCCGGGCCGCTGCAGGTACTGCTGCCAACCGGATCAGTCGGCCTTGTTCAGCTGCTCGCGCAGCAGCGCGCCCAGCTTGGTGGTGCCGCTGGCGGCATCGGCATTGGCCTTGTTGTACTCGGCCAGCGCCTCGGCGGTCTCCGCCGCGTCCTTGTCCTTGATGGACAGCTGCAGGCTGCGGCCCTTGCGGTCCATGCCCACGAACTTGGCCTCGACCTGCTGGCCGACCTTCAGCACCTGGCTGGCGTCGTCCACGCGATCGTGGCTGATGTCGCGCGCCATGACGTAGCCTTCCACGCCCTCGCCCAGATCGATGGTCGCGCCCTTGGCGTCCACGTCCTTGACGGTGCCGGAGACCTTGCTGCCCTTCGGGTGCGCGGCCATGAACTGGCCCAGCGGATCCTGCTCCATCTGCTTGACGCCCAGCGAGATGCGCTCGCGCTCCGGATCCACCGCCAGCACGACGGCTTCCAGGGTGTCGCCCTTCTTGTAGTTGCGGGCGATGTCCTCGCCGGTGGAGTTCCAGCTGATATCGGACAGGTGGATCAGGCCGTCGATGCCGCCGTCCAGGCCGATGAAGATGCCGAAGT
>CAYYAT010000052.1:0-8348 GCA_964469595.1 uncultured Thermomonas sp. | reverse complement strand
CGATCATGCGCGCGGTCTCACGGCCGAAGAACTCGTCCAGCGGACGGTCGTTGATGGTGATGTTGCCGCTGCCCTTGCGCAGGAACACGCGGGCGGTGGAGGACTTGCGGCGGCCGGTGCCGTAATTCTGGGTGATAGCCATGATGATCGGACCTTAGATGTCGAGCGGCTGCGGCTGCTGGGCGGCGTGCGGATGCTCAGGGCCGGCATAGACCTTGAGCTTGCGGTACATGGCGCGGCCCAGCGGGCCCTTCGGCAGCATGCCCTTGACCGCGATCTCGATCACGCGCTCCGGGTGGCGCTCCAGCGCCTGCGCCAAGGTCTCGGTCTTGAGGTTGCCGACATAGCCGGTGAAACGGTGGTACAGCTTGTCCTGCATCTTCTTGCCGGTCGCCACGATCTTGTCGGCGTTGACCACCACGAGGTAGTCGCCGGTATCGACGTGCGGGGTGAACACCGGCTTGTGCTTGCCACGCAGGCGGTAGGCCAGTGCTGCGGCCAGGCGGCCCAGGGTCTTGCCCTCGGCGTCGACGACGTACCAGTCGCGCTGGACGGTCTCGTTCTTGGCGATGAAAGTCTTCATGGGGAACTCTTGTTCAGGGGTGCCTTGTCGGGCTGGTTCGGCGGCATGGCCGAAGGGCGCCTCGCGTTGTTTTCCGCGCAGGCAACCAGCACCCGGACGCGAAAGAAGCGGAATTCTAGCGACTAGGCCGGCGCCGCGCAAGCCTGCTCACCGCCCGACCCTGCCGCCCTAGAATGCGGGCATGAATGCCGGCCCGTTGCCATTCCGCCACCTGAGCCCGCTGGACCGCCTGCTGGACTCCGCCCAGAACGCCCTCTCCACCGTGCTCGGCGCGCCGCGCGCCGCGCGCGCCAACCCCGGCCTGGGCGAGCCCGACGTGGTGCTGGACGAACCCGAGCGCCGGCATGCCGCCGGGCTGATGCGGATCAACCACACCGGCGAGGTCTGCGCGCAGGCGCTGTACGTCGGCCAGGCCGCGGTGGCGCGCGAACCCGCCACCCGCAACCACCTGCTGGAGGCGGCGCAGGAGGAAACCGACCACCTGGCCTGGTGCGCGGACCGCCTGCGCGAGCTGGACAGCCGCCCCAGCCTGTTCAACCCGCTGTGGTATGCCGGCAGCTGGGCGATCGGCGCCGCCGCCGGGCTGCGCGGCGACGGCTGGAACCTGGGCTTCGTGGTCGAGACCGCGCGCCAGGTCGAAGCGCACCTGGAAGAACACCTGCAGACGCTGCCGCCGGCCGATGCGCGCAGCCGCGCGATCCTGGCAGTGATGAAGGCCGACGAAGCCCGCCACGCCGACAATGCGCTGGCCGCCGGCGCGCGCACCCTGCCGCCGCCGATCCCGGCGCTGATGGCAGGCATGTCGAAGGTGATGAAGGCAGTCGCGTACCGGCTCTAGGCCGGCCGATCCGCGCCGCCGGCCCAGTCGGACTGCAGGACGCCATCCGCCATCCGCCAGCGCGGACGCAGGGTCACCGTGCGAGTGGCGTCCATCAGCTGCAGCTCGCCGTCCTGGATCATCGCGGTCACGCGCATGCCGCGCTCCAGCAGCTCGACCGCCTGCGCGACCGCGGCATCGTCCAGCTCCAGCACGGTGAGGTTGCGCAGCCGCGCCAGCGCGGCGGCATTGCGCTTCCACCACGCTTCGGCGGCCTGGCCGCCATAGCCGACCACCACCACCTGCGCCGCGCGCCCGCTGGCCTTGCGCAGGCGGGCCTCGTCCGGCTGCCCCAGCTCGATCCACTGCAGGATGTCGCCGCTGTAGTCGCGCCGCCACAGCGCGGGCTCGTCCTCGTCGCTGAGCCCGCGGCCGAACTCCAGGCGTTCGTCGGCATGCAGCGCGAACGCCAGCAGCCGCACCAGCAGGCGGATCCCGGTTTCCGACGGATGCTGGGCCAGCGTGAGCGCATGGCTGGCGTAGTAATGGCGGTCGAGGTCGGTGACCTGCAGCTCGACCTTGTAGATGGTGGCATTGGCGGCCATAGCACGTCCTGGGCCACGGGGCCGGAGCGGGAAGGGCTGCATTCTACGGACACGCGGGCACCGGCCGCCGGCACCGCCGTATCCTGCCCATCTGCGCGCAGACAGGATCCGCCCGATGGCCAGCCATGAGTACGACCCCGACGACAACTTCGGCCACGCCTTCCCGCGCCACGTCGAAACCGACGACGAGGACGCGCTGGACGTGGTGGCGTGGCAGTTCCTGCTGCTGGTGAATCCGGACGACGAGGACGCGGCGCTGCAGCAGTTCGCCGCGTTCCGCGCCGCGCTGGAGGAGGCCGGCGGGGACGCCGATCCGGCGGCGCTGCTGCGCGACGCGATCGACTGGAAGGCCGGCTTCCACGTCGGCGAGGACGACGCGGCGGGCCTGATGGACGCGCTGGACGAGCTGGCCTCGCGCTGGCGTCAGCGGATCGACTGGGGGCTGGACGAGGATGCGGAGGCGCTGCCCGATACCGACGCCGTGCTGCAGGTGGCGTTCGTACAGCTGCGCGAGCGGCATTACAGCCTGTGGACGGTGGACACCGGCGCACCTACGCTGGCCGGCTGGATCACCCACGAACGCGACGAGGAGGCGATGCAGCTGGTTGCGGGCGCGCTGGGCATGTCCGCGCGGCCCGGCGTCGGCTGACCATCGGGGCCGGACACAAGAACGCCGGCTTGCGCCGGCGTTCCGGGATGCCGCGGGGCGCCGGCCTCAGTCGACCAGGTTGCGCCCGTGGTAGAGCTCCTCGATCTCGCGCTTGAGCCGCGCCTCGATCTTCATGCGCTCCTTGAACGACAGGTTGCGCGCCTTTTCCTCGAACAGGTACTGGTCGAGGTCGAAGTCCTTCAGGTGCATCTTGGTGTGGAACAGGTTCTCCTGGTACACGTTCACGTCGATCATCTCGTAGCGCGACTTGACGTTCTTGGCCAGGTAATCCTGGATCGAGTTGATCTTGTGGTCGATGTAGTACTTCTTGCCCTTGATGTCGCGGGTGAAGCCGCGCACGCGGTAGTCCATCACCACGATATCGGACTCGAAGCTCTCGATCAGGTAGTTCAACGCCTTCAGCGGCGAGATCACGCCGCAGGTGGACACGTCGATGTCGGCGCGGAAGGTCGCGATGCCATTGTCCGGATGGGTCTCCGGATAGGTGTGCACGGTGATGTGCGACTTGTCGAGGTGCGCCACCACCGCGTCCGAGATCACGCCCTTGGCATCGGCCTTGTCGATCACCGGCTGCTCGGAGATCAGGATCGTCACCGAGGCGCCCTGCGGGTCGTAGTCCTGGCGCGCGATGTTGAGGATGTTCGCGCCGATGATCTCCGCCACGTCGGTCAGGATCTGGGTCAGGCGGTCGGCGTTGTATTCCTCGTCGATGTACTCGATGTAGCGGCGGCGCTCGTCCTCCGACGCCGCGTAGCACACGTCGTAGATGTTGAAGGACAGCGACTTGGTGAGGTTGTTGAAGCCCTGGAGCTTCAGGCGCGGCAGCGGCTTGACCACGGCATTGGATCCGGCAGGAACGAGACAGGGGCGCGATTATGCGGCAAAAGGGCGGCGCCCGCGTGACGGCCCGGCCGCCGGCGGCGGGATTTGCCCCCCCGCGCCGGTTGCGCCTAAGCTTGCGCATTCACAGGCGCCCACCCACATGAGCAGCACCTTCCCGAAGCCCGCCAAGACGCCCCCCGCCAGCCCGCTGCTGGCGGATGCCGGCACCATCGAGCGGTTCATCGCCAACTGCCACCGGCGCAAGTACCCGGCGCGGGCGGAAGTGTTCCACCCGGGCGACCCGGCGGGCACCCTGTACTACATCATCTCCGGCTCGGTCAGCATCATCGCGCGCGAGGACGACGAGCGCGAGCTGGTGCTCGGCTACATCGGCGCCGGCGAGTTCGTCGGCGAGATGGGGCTGTTCGTGCACACCGAGCAGCGCGGGGTCGCGCTGCGCACCCGCACCGCCTGCGAGCTGGCCGAGATCAGCCACGAGCGCCTGCAGGCGCTGCTGGCGGCGCAGGCCAACGACGCCACCCGCCTGCTCTATTCGATCGGCGCGCAGATCAGCCAGCGCCTGCTGGACACCAGCCGCAAGGCCGGCCGGCTCGCCTTCCTGGACGTGTCCGACCGCATCTACCGCACCCTGTTCGACCTCGCCCGCGAGCCCGACGCGATGACCCACCCGCTTGGCACCCAGCTGCGCGTCTCGCGCCAGGAGCTGGCGCGGCTGGTGGGCTGCTCGCGCGAGATGGCCGGGCGGGTCCTGAAGAAACTGCAGGCGGACGGCAAACTGCACGCCCGCGGCAAGACCGTGGTGGTCTACGGCACCCGCTAGGACGACGGAGCGACGCGCGCATGAGCCATGCCTTTTCCCCCGGCCCCGGCGCGCTCGACATCGACCTGCGCAACGCCGTGCCCGCGGACGCCGACGACGTGGCCCGGCTGCTGGTGGAACTGGGCTATCCCTGCGACATCGCGGACGCGTCGGAGCGGATCAGCGCGATCCTCGCCAACGACCGCCAGGCGCTGGTGCTGGCGCGCCGCAACGGCGCGGTATGCGGGCTGGTGGCGCTGGATTTCATGTACTACCTGCCGCTGGGCACCACCACCTGCCGGGTCACCGCGCTGGTGGTGAGCAACGGCGCGCAGGGACAAGGCCTGGGGCGCGCCCTGCTGAAGGCAGCCGAGCGCCGCGCGCGCGCCGGCGGCGCCGCGCGGATCGAGCTGACCTCCGGCGCCCAGCGCAGCGAGGCGCATGCGTTCTACCGCGCCTGCGGCTACAGCGACAGTTCGGTGCGATTCGTCAAGCCGCTGGGCTCGGCCTGAGCCCGGCTTGCGGACAGCTCAGGCGACGCGGTCACCGCCGCGGCCGGGGCAGCCCCAGTTGAGGATCGGCGTGCCCGGCGGCAGCACGCGCCGGAACATCGCCACCCGCGCGCGCTTCGGATTCACCACCACCGGCTGCGCCGCCGCCTGCAGCAACGGCAGGTCGGCACTGCTGTCGGAATAGGCCTGCGCCACCGGCTGGGTGTAGCCGGCCGCGCGGATCATGGCCATCTTCATCGCGTGGTGGCAGTGGCGCCGCGCGCAAAAGCCGCCCAGTCGCGGCGCCAGCAGGGTACCGATCACCGGCACGTCCGCATGCCCGACGAAGGCCATGATCGCCCGCGCCAGCTCCGGCGGCGCGCCGGTGGCGACCAGCACGCGGTCCCCGCGTCCCCGGTGCTGCCGGAACACGTCCAGCGCGACCGGCAGCAGCCGCGCCCGGATCGCGTCGGCGTGCAGCGCCACGTAGCGGTCGATCAGCGCATCCAGTTCAGCGCGGTCGCGCACGCCCAGCGTGCCCGCCCAGACGAACGCGGAAATGCCCGCGCGGCGGGTGGGCAGGAACGCCACCAGCGGACCCGCGACGGGCGCCAGCAGCAGCGCCAGCAGGCGCCGCCACCAGGCGCGCGCGATCAGCCAGCGGAACAGGTGGGTGCCGGAGTCGCCGTCGTACAGCGTGTGGTCGAAGTCGAACACCACCAGCGGCACGTCGTCACGCAGCGCCGGGAACGCCGCCGTCATGCGAACAGGTCCCGCAGCGCGGCGCCCGGATCGGGCTGGCGCATGAACGCCTCGCCGACCAGGAAGGCGTGCACGCCGGCCGCGCGCAGCAGCGCCACGTCGGCCGGCGCCAGGATGCCGCTTTCGGTCACCAGCACGCGGTCGGCCGGCACCGACGCCTGCAGGTCCAGCGTGGTCTGCAACGACACATCGAAGGTCTTCAGGTTGCGGTTGTTGATGCCCAGCAGGCGCGCCGGCACCGGCAGCGCCCGCTCCAGCTCGTCCAGGTCGTGCACTTCCAGCAGCACGTCCAGGCCCAGTTCGGCGGCGAGGAAGCCGAACTCCGACAGGCGCGCATCGTCGAGCGCGGCGGCGATCAGCAGCACGCAGTCGGCGCCCAGCGCGCGCGCCTCATACAGCTGGTAGGCATCGACCACGAAGTCCTTGCGCAGCACCGGCAGCGCGCAGGCGGCGCGCGCCTGCCGCAGGTAGGCATCGCTGCCCTGGAAGAAATCGACGTCGGTCAGCACCGACAGGCAGGCCGCACCGCCGGCTTCGTAGCTGCGTGCGATGGCAGCCGGATCGAAGTCGGCGCGGATCACGCCCTTGCTCGGGCTGGCCTTCTTCACTTCGGCGATCACCGCCGGCAGGCCGGCCGCGACCTTGGCGGCGATGGCATCGGCGAAGCCGCGCGGCGGCGGGGCGTCGGCCGTACGCGCGCGCAGTTCGGCCAGCGGCAACTGCGCGCGGCGCGCGGCGACCTCTTCGAACTTGCGGGCGAGGATGGTGTCGAGGATGGTGGTCACGGTGCTTGCGTCCGTCGGAAAGGCGGCGGGGATCAGGCCAGGCCGGCCAGCGCGCGGGTGGCGGCCACGTACTGCTGCATGCGCGCGCGCGCGCTGCCATCGGCGATCACCGCGCGCGCGCGCGCGAGGCCATCGGCGATGTCGGCGGCCATCCCGGCGGCATACAGGGCGGCGCCGGCGTTGAGCGCCACGATGTCGGCGGCCGGGCCGGGCTGATTGTCGAGCACTGCACGCAGCATCGCGATCGACTCGCCTGGATCGGCCACCCGCAGATTGCGGCTGGCCGACATCGGAATGCCGAAATCCTCGGGGTGGATGTCGTACTCGCGCACCACCCCGTCGCGCAGCTCGCCGACCAGGGTGGCGGCGCCCAGCGAAATCTCGTCCATGTTGTCGCGCCCCCAGACCACCAGCGCGCGCTCGGCGCCCAGTTCGCGCAGCACGCGCGCCTGGATGCCGACCAGGTCGGGGTGGAACACGCCCATCAGGATGTTGGCGGCGCCTGCCGGATTGGTCAGGGGCCCCAGGATGTTGAAGATGGTGCGCACGCCCATCTCGCGCCGCACCGGCGCCACCGCCTTCATCGCCGGGTGGTGGATGGGCGCGAACATGAAGCCGATGCCGGTCTGCGCAATCGCCTGCGCCACCTGCCGAGGCGATAGCTCGATCGCCGCGCCCAGTGCTTCCAGCGCATCGGCGCTGCCCGACTTGGAGGACACGCTGCGGTTGCCGTGCTTGGCCACGCGCGCGCCCGCGGCGGCCGCGACGAACATCGCGCAGGTGGAGATGTTGAACGTATGCGCGCCGTCGCCGCCGGTGCCGACGATGTCCACCAGGTGCGTCTTGTCGGCCACCTCCACCGGCAGCGCGAACTCGCGCATCACCGTGGCCGCGGCGGCGATCTCGTCCACCGTCTCCTTCTTGACGCGCAGCCCCGTGAGGATGGCCGCGGTCATCGCCGGGCTGACCTCGCCGCGCATGATCTGGCGCATCAGGTGCACCATCTCGTCGAAGAAGATCTCGCGGTGCTCGATCGTGCGCTGCAGGGCTTGCTGGGGCGTAATGGACATGGCGCGTGAAAAGGCTTCAGGACAGGACGATGTAGGCGCTGTGGCTGGCGATACCGGCGTGCGGGCCAGGCGGCAGGTGCACGTGCAGGCCGCCGATCGGCCCCAGCGGCACGCAGGCGTCCACCTCGAACAGGGCGTCGCGGTGCGGCTGCACCCAGTCCGCCGCCGCCTGGCGCAGCGCCTTGCGCTTGGCCTCGGCCAGATCATGGGCCACCACCAGCAGATAGCGGTGACCCTCGCCGAACACCCCAGCCTGGTAGCCGCCGAGGTTAGCGAAGTACAGCCGCGGCGCGTCCGCCGGCGGCGGCTCGGGCAGCAGGCGCACCTGGCGGTCCTCCACCCCGTCCACCGCCATCCAGGCGTCGATGTGCAGGCCCTCGGGCGCGCCGAACCACTGACGGCGCAGCTGCGCATGGGCGGCGCCGATTTCCGGGGCGACCGCGAATACCACGTCGTGCACCTCGGTATTGGCGCGCACATGGCGCCCACCCAGCAACACCACGAACAGGCGCGGTGCCGGCACGGCGTCCCCGCCGGAAGCGGCGTGCGGGGTCGGCATCCTCAACGCTCCAGAAAATTGCGCAGCAGCGCGTGGCCGTGCTGGGTGAGGATCGATTCGGGATGGAACTGCACGCCTTCGACCGGATGCTCACGGTGGCGCAGGCCCATGATCTCCTCGACCGAGCCGTCGGCGTTCTCGGTCCACGCCGTGATTTCGAGGCAGTCGGGCAAGCTGGCCGCGTCCACCACCAGCGAGTGGTAGCGGGTGGCCTCGAAGGCATCCGGCAGGCCGGCGAACACGCCTTCGCCGCGGTGCCGGATCGGCGAGGTCTTGCCGTGCATGATGCGGCCAGCGCGTACCACCTGCCCGCCGTAGGCCTGGCCGATGCCCTGGTGGCCGAGGCAGACGCCGAGGATCGGGA
>CAYYAT010000051.1:2793-8481 GCA_964469595.1 uncultured Thermomonas sp. | reverse complement strand
GCAGTGCCGGGATCGAGAACGCGCTGTTCTATGCCGACAACACGCGCATGCTGTACGGCGACGGCGCGGAGATGGCCAATGCGCTGGTCAGCGAGCTGAAGGCGCTGGACGGCGGCCACTGACGCCGGCCCAGGCCGCCACCAGCACGCCGAGCGCGAACAGCAGCAGGTCGGCGCGGTCGATCGCCAGCCCGGCCAGCAGCCAGGCGTAGCCGGGGCCGATCAGCAGGGCCGATTGCCACGGCCGGATGCCGAAGTTCTGCCCGACCTGCCCGGCGATGATCAGGAAATTCGCGGCCACCACCACCGCCAGCGTGGCCAGCACCGCCCAGCCGGCGCGCGCGGGCCCGGCCGGCCAGCGCGCCATGCGCAGCAGCAGCACCATGTCCAGCGCGGCCAGCGGGGCCAGCCAGGCGCATTGCCGGTCCAGCGCCAGCGCCACCAGCATCCAGGCCGCGGCGAAGCCAGTCGCGCCCAGTGCCAGCAGGGGCAGGGCATACCAGCGGGGCGCAGGCGTGGGCGGCATGGCAACGGGATCCGGGGAGGGCGGGGGATGATCCCATCGCGGCTGCAGACGGGCAATGGGATTGGGACTAGAATGGTACGGATTATCCCGTCATCGTCCCCTTCGCCTCTTACGTCCATTTCATGTATTCCCGCAGCAGCGAACCCGTCCGTTTCGAGCGTGATTGCGCCGCCGTGCTGGTGCCGCAGGGCGATGAGGTGACCCTGCCGGCCGGCACCGTGGGCTACATCACCCAGGCGCTGGGCGGAAGCTGGACGGTGTTCGTGGAGGGCAACCTGATGCGGATCGCCGGCAAGGACGGCGATGCCATCGGCAAGCCGCCTGCCGAGCCGCTGGCGCTGCCGGAAGGGGCCACCGACGAGGACGTCGAGCGCGTGGTCTGGGAGCAGCTGCGCACCTGCTTCGATCCCGAGATCCCGGTCAACATCGTCGAGCTGGGCCTGGTCTATCTGGCTGAGCTGTATACCCCCGAAAGCGGCAACGGACGCGGGGTGAGGGTGCGCATGACCCTGACCGCCCCCGGCTGCGGCATGGGCGACATCCTGGTGGATGACGTGCGCAGCAAGCTGGGGCAGATCCCGACCGTCACCGAAACCGACATCGAACTGGTGTTCGACCCGCCGTGGAACCAGACCATGATGTCGGACGTGGCCAGGCTCGAGACCGGGATGTTCTGAACCGGCTCCAGCGGCGGCCGGCGACGACGGGCTGTGGGTGGTGGTCACGCCGGAGGTGTGACGCTGGTTCAGCGTGTCATGACCAAGGGCATAGGCTTGCCGTGTCACAAAGTGACGCGCAGTGTCAGCGCATACGCATGTTGCAGTGCGAAAAATCCGCTGCGTCAGGCGCGTTGATCGTCCGGCTCCAGGCTGACTGGAGGCTGCGAAGCCCAGCAATCAGGCGGGCTTTGCCTGCACATTCCTAAACGGAATATGAATATTCCTCACTGTTCTTGACAGTGCGGTGGCGACGCGTGAGTGTCGGCTGCTGCTTCGGCTTCTGTTCAGGAAGCGGGCAAGCCTGCGTCAGGGAAAACATGGCGGTGTCACGCCAGGGGGCGCAGGGGTTGTGTCGTTCGTCCGGGCCGGCAACGGCCCTCCAACCAATCTCACCCAGGGGTAATACCAGTGAATTGTTCCCGTACCCAGCTTCTCGGCACTGCCATCCTGCTCGCGCTTGCCGCCGGCAGCGCGCAGGCCGCCGATCGCATCGACCTGCTGCAGCGCAACGTCCCGCAGCTGCGCCAGCAGTACCAGGCGCTGACCGCCGGCAAGGGCGTGGCCAGCATGGCCCACCGCCGCCACGAGCAGTTCCTCGGCCTGAATGCCGACAACACGCTGCTGATGAAGAATGCGATCGCCGACCACGGCGTGCGCAATTACCGCTACGACCAGGCCTGGCGCGGCATCCCGGTGTTCGGCCAGGGCGTGGTGGTGAGCGAGGATGGCGCCGGCAACGTGCGCGCCCTGTTCGGCACCCTGGTATCCGGCGTGGACAGCGACATCCCCAGCACCACCCCCAAGCTGACCCGCGCGGCCGCGCTGGCGGCGGGCAAGCGCATCGCGCTGGGCAATGCCCTGTCCGCGATGCAGACCCGCAACGAGAAGTCCGATCTGGTCATCTTCATCGATGACGCCGGCAAGGCCCACCTGGCCTATGCGGTGACCTTCTTCGCGGACTCGCTGGCGGGCAACCCGACCCGTCCCATCATCATGATCGACGCGCACAGCGGCCAGGTGATCAAGCAGTGGGAGAACCTGCAGCACGCGCTGGTCGGCACCGGCCCCGGCGGCAACACCAAGACCGGCCAGTACGAGTGGGGTTCGGGCGGGATCTACGGCTACATGGACGTCGCCCAGTCCGGCAGCACCTGCACCATGAACAACACCAACGTGAAGGCGGTGAACCTCAACGGCGGCACCACCGGCACCACCGCCTACTCCTACACCTGCCCGCGCAACACCTACAAGACCATCAACGGCGGGTATTCGCCGATCAACGACGCCTTCCAGTTCGGCGGCGTGATCACCAGCATGTACCCGGCCTACACCGGCTACAACGCGCTGAACTTCCAGCTGGTGATGCGCGTGCACTACAAGACCAACTATGAGAACGCCTTCTGGGATGGCTCCACCATGAGCTTCGGCGACGGTGCCAGCACCTTCTACCCGCTGGTCAGCTCCGACGTCGCCGGCCACGAGGTCTCGCACGGCTTCACCGAGCAGCACTCGAACCTGACCTACTCCGGCCAGTCCGGCGGCATGAACGAGGCCTTCTCCGACATGGGCGGCGAGGCCACCGAGTATTACTGGAAGGGCAGCAACGACTTCCTGGTCGGCGCCGAAATCTTCAAGGGCAGCGGCGCGCTGCGCTACATGTGCAACCCGACCCAGGATGGCGCCTCGATCGACAACGCCGCCAACTACACCAGCAGCCTCGACGTGCACTACAGCTCGGGCGTGTACAACAAGGCGTTCTGCACCCTGGCCAAGACCTCGGGCTGGGGCGTGCCGAAGGCGTTCAAGGTGTTCGCGCGCGCCAATGCGAACTACTGGACGGCGAGCAGCACCTTCAACAGCGGCGCCTGCGGCGTGCAGACGGCGGCGCAGGACCTGGGCTACAGCGTCGCCGATGTCACCGCGGCCTTCACGGCCGTCGGCGTCACCTGCCCGAGCGGCGGTGGCGGTGGCAGCACCGGCGGCACCCTGACCAAGGGCGTCACCGTGACCGGCCTGTCGGCGGCGACCGGCAGCGAGATCGTCTACACCATGACGGTGCCTTCCGGCGCGACCAACCTGAGCTTCAACATGTCGGGCGGTACCGGTGATGCCGACATGTACGTCAAGTTCGGCAGCGCGCCGACCGACAGCTCCTACGACTGCCGTCCGTACAAGTCCGGCAATGCCGAAAGCTGTGCTTTCGCCACGCCGTCGGCCGGTACCTACTACGTGCGCCTGAAGGCCTACTCGGCGTTCTCCGGCGTCAGCCTGGTGGGTGACTACACCACGGGCGGTGGCGGTGGCGGCGGCAGCACCACCACGGTCAATCTGCCATCGGTGGCCAAGGGCAGCTGGTCCAGCACGTACACCCTGTCCGTGGCCGCGGGCAAGACCGCGACCATCAGCATCGCCGGGGGTACCGGCGACGCCGACCTGTACGTCCGCGCGGGCAGCACGCCGACCACCAGCAGCTACACCTGCCGTCCTTACAAGACCGGCAACAACGAGACCTGCACCCTGACTCCGACCAGCAACACCACGTACTACATCCGGGTGTATGCGTATTCGGCGTTCTCCGGGGTCACCCTGACCTACGGCACCAACTGATCCGCCCGGACTTCCGGCGCATCATCCCGACCCCGGCTCCGGCCGGGGTCGTTTTTTGTGGGTACACAAGAAATTTGGCCGATGCAGTTCCGGGTGGCGCGGGCCCCCGCCAGGGCGCCGCGGGTGCCGGGTCGGGCGCTTAGTCGATTTCCTCGAAGCGGTTGGCTTCGACGTTCTTGCGCACCCGGGCTGGGTCCCAGATGCGCCCGTTCATGGCGATGTACACGCCCTCGGGCAGGCACTGCACGGCGCCGATCGCGCAGCCGATGTTGAACTCCGCATCCGAGCCGCGGAAGCGTGCCGGGCTGAGCGCGCCGGTCAGCACGATGGTCTTGCCGGCGAGGCCGGCCAGCACCCGCGCGGTCTGCGCCATGGTGTCGGTGCCATGCGTCACGAGCACGTGGCGGGTGGGCTGGGCGGCGATGGTGGCGCGGATCAGTTCGCGGTCCTCGTCGCTGATGTGGAGCGAATCCTTGCGCAGGATCGGGATGATGGCGAAGCGGAAGTTCACCCCCAGCTCGCGCAGGATCATGCCGATCTGCGGCTCGCCGATCTGGTAATCCGACTTGTCGTCGAAATAGATCTTGTCGATGGTGCCGCCGGTGGTGACGATGAGCAGGTTGTCCATGCCCGCCATTGTCCCCGAAAACCGGGGCGCTTACAGTGGCGGCGGCAGTTGCAGCAGCGCCAGCAAGGGTTCCAGCAGCAGGCCGTAGGCCAGCGCGCGCGCAGTGTCTGCGCGCAGCGGTTGGCGCACCTGGGCGGCGCTGGCGGTGCGCACGCTGCGTCCGGCGCGGTGGAACTGCAGGCAGGCCGGGTCGAACGCCAGCCCGCAGTCGTCCAGCAGGGCGCGGATGCGCGCCTCGGGCGCGGCCAGCAGTTCCTCGTACGCGTGCAGGTGGATGCGCGCCGGGTCGCGCGCGCGCCACTGCTGCATCGCATGCGCGCAGCCCTGCATGTACAGCGCGATGTCGGCCATGTCATTGGCGAAATGCGGCTGGCTGTAGAACTGCTGCTTGAAGCAAGACCACGCGGTCTCCAGCGGGTCGCGGCGGGTCTCGATGATGGTCGCGCCGGGCAGCATGGCGCGCAGGATGCCGGCGTGCTTCCAGTTGTCCGGCTGCTTGTCGGTATGGCGCGGCCGCCGCTGGCGCCAGCGTGCGGTGCGCGCGAGGTACTCACGGCCCAGCCGGTGCCAGTCCTCGGCGCTGGCCTGCGCCACCCACTGCGGGTAGGGCTGGCCGCGGCGCTGCGATTCCTGCTGGATCACGATCCCGAGGTCCGGCAGCTCGCTGGCTCCCTCGACTTCCGGATGCGCCGCCAGGATCTGCTCGAACAGGGTCGAGCCGGAGCGCGGCAGGCCGACGATGAAGATGACCTCCTCGCCCAGCCGTGGATCCAGTGGCGCGGGCAGTGCGGCGGTCGCCGCCAGCGCCTGCTGCACGTAGGCGCGGAAGGCGTCGGCGCTCCACGGCGTCAGCTGCTTCTGCAGGGCGTTGGCGGCGGAGAAGGCGGCCAGCGCCTCGGCATGTCGGCCGCGGTCCTCCTCGAGCTTGCCCAGCGCATGCCCCATCGCGATGCGGTCGCTGGCGGCCACGCCGGGGCGTTGCAGCTGCGCGCGCAGGGTGTCGGCGTCGGCCGCGCCCAGCGGCACCGTCTTGATGTTGGACAGCCCGCGCCAGGCATCCCCGCAGGCCGGATGTACGGCCAGCGCGGCGCGGTAGTGGCCGGCGGCCTCGACGAAGCGCCCGGCGTGCACCAGCGCATCGCCCAGCAGCACGCGCGGCGGCAGCGCCTGCGGCAGCAGGGCGCAAGCCTGTTCCAGCGCGGTGATCGC
>CAYYAT010000051.1:0-2783 GCA_964469595.1 uncultured Thermomonas sp. | reverse complement strand
GGCGGTGGCCTGGCGCGGCTCCAGCGCGCAGGCGCGGCGCCAGCTGTCCAGTGCCTGCGCGAGGTCGCCGCAGGCCGCCTGCGCGCTGCCGAGGTCGGTGTGCAGCAGGGCGTCGTCCGGGGCCAGCGCCAGCGCGCGCTGCAGGGTGTCGCGCGCGGCGGGGGCGCGCCGCCCCTGCAATTGCGCGATCGCCAGGTAGCGCAGCGGCTCGGGGTGGCCGGGGGCCTGCCCGGCGGCCTGTTCCAGCAGGTGCTGCGCGCGTGGCGGGTCGCCGTCGCGCAGGGCGCGCGCGCCGGCATGCACCCTTGCGACCACCGCCGGCGGCAGGCCGGCCATGCGCGGGTCCGGGGCACTCATGGCCGAGTGGCGGCGTGGCGGGCCTGGCGGCGTGCGCGCCAGCCCGGCAGGCAGGCAGCGTGCACGACCAGCAGCGCGAGCAGGGTCTCGCCGAGCGCCCAGGCGCGCGCGCCCGGCTCCGCCCACAGCAGCATCACCCCGTGGCTGAACCAGAGCAGGGCCAGCACCCCGGCGGTGAAGCCGGCGCGCCGCCAGCCGCGCAGCGCGGCCGTGGCCAGCAGCGCAGGCGGCAGCGCGAAGGCCAGCAGGCCGGCCAGCGGATGCGGATGCCCCAGCGCCCAGCCCGCGAACAGCAGCGCCAGCGCCAGCAGTACGCTGGCGGGGTAGGGCTGCGCGCTCATGCCTGCAGCTTCCGCGCCAGCCAGGCCACCCGCCGGCCGAGCGCGCGCGCCAGCAGCGCCTCTTCTTCGGTCGGCTCGGGGTGGTCGTCGCCGCCGGCCACGTGGCTGGCCCCGTACGGGGTGCCGCCGCTGCGGGTGGTGGACAGTGCGGGCTCGGTGAAGGGGATGCCGGCGATCACGCAGCCGTGGTGCAGCAGCGGCACCAGCATCGTCAGCAGGGTGGATTCCTGCCCGCCGTGCATCGTGGCGGTGGAGGTGAACACCCCGGCCGGCTTGCCGACCAGGGTGCCGCTGGCCCATTCCGCGCCGAGGGTGTCGAGGAAATGCTTGACCGGCGCGGCCATGTTGCCGAAGCGGGTGGGGCTGCCCAGCAGCAGGCCGGCGCACTCGGCGAGGTCGTGCGGTTCCACGTAGGGTGCGCCATCCTCGGGTTCGGGCGGGGCGGCGACGGTGGTGACGGGCGCCACCGGCGGCAGCGTGCGCAGCCGCGCCTGCATGCCGTCCACTTCCCCGATGCCGCGCGCGATCTGGCGGGCCAGCCGGGCCACCGAGCCGCCGCGGCTGTAGTACAGGACGAGGATGTCGGGCATGGCAGGGCGCGCGGGCGAAGTGGTCGGGACGCGTGCAGGATAGGGCATGCGGCGCGCACGTGGCATCGGGTAGGCTGTGCCGATGCAGCGACCACCGTCAATCCATCGCTGGAGCGAGCGCCTGCGCGGCCACGGCCGCGCCGCCAGCTTCGCGCGTTTCGTGCTGCGCCGGTTCCTGGACGACCGCCTGTTCGAGGCCGCCGGCTCGCTGTCGTACACCACCGCGTTCGCGCTGGTGCCGCTGTCGGTGGTGGTGTTCGGGGTGCTGTCGGTGTCGCCGGTGTTCGATGCCTGGAGCGAGCGCCTGAGCGACTACATCTTCGCGAACTTCGTGCCCAGCGCGGCGCGCGCGGTGTCCGGCTACCTGGCGGATTTCTCCGCCAACACCCGCTCGTTGACCGTGGCCGGCGCGCTGGCGCTGATCGTCTCGCTGCTGCTGACCCTGCGCAGCGTGGAGGCGGTGTTCAACCGCATCTGGCGGGTGTCCGGCGCGCGCCCGCGGCTGGGCCGCTTCCTGATGTACTGGACGGTGCTGACCCTAGGCACCCTAGTGGCGGCCGCCAGCCTGGCGCTGTCCACCCGCTTCTTCGCGCTGGCGATCTTCGAGACCCTGCCCGGGCGTTGGCTGGAGGCGTTGATGCTGCGCTTCGCGCCGATGCTGATCGAGCTGCTGGCGTTCGCCGCGGTGTTCAGGCTGGTGCCGCACCGCGACGTGGCCTGGCGGCATGCGCTGGCGGGCGCGCTGCTGGCGATGCTGCTGTTCGAACTGGTGAAGTCTGGGCTGGGGCTGTACCTGGGCACCTTCGATTCCTATCAGAAGCTGTACGGCGCGGTCGCGCTGGTGCCGATCCTGATGCTGTGGATCTACCTGAGCTGGTGCGCGATCCTGTGCGGGGCCTCGTTCGCCTCCTCGCTGGCCGCGTTCCGCTACCAGCCCAAGGCGCTGCGGCTGCCGCAGGGGCACGAGCTGTACGGGCTGCTGCGCATGCTCGGCCGCTTCGGCCAGGCGCGCGTGCGTGGCAAGGGCCTGTCCGAGGCGGATCTCCTGGCGCTGGAGCCGGCATTGACCGACAGCCAGCTGCAGTCGCTGCTGTACCGGCTGGCGGCGATCCACGTGGTGCAGCGCGCGGAGAGCGGTGAATGGCTGCTGGCGCGCGATCTCGACGAAGTGCGCCTGGACGAACTGTACGAGGTCGCGCGGCTGCGGGTGCCGCTGGCCGAGGTGCCGATCCCGCTGCCGGACGACCCGCTGGGCGCGACGGTGCGCGTGGCGATCGCGCGTTTGCGCGAGCCGCTTGGCGATCTGCTGCGGCGGCCGGTGTCCAGCGTGTATGCCGATCTTCCCGAGGAATGAAGCCGATGTCCGTCCCCCGTCTTGCGCTGGTCCTGCTGCCGCTGCTGCTGGCGGCCTGTTCGCGCGCGCCGCAGCCGCCGGCCGCGTCCGCACCCGCCGCCGCGCCTGCGGCAGCGCCATCCGCACCCGCGGCGGTGGCGG
>CAYYAT010000050.1:0-8508 GCA_964469595.1 uncultured Thermomonas sp. | reverse complement strand
AGCGCCGCCGCCGCGCCCCCGGCCGCCGCCCCCGCCGGCGGCGTGCCGCTGGCGCCTTCGCCGGTGCAGGGGCTGGGCATCGCGCTGGCGCCGGTGCGGCGCGCCGACAGCGTGCCGGTCACCGGCCTGCCGGCGCAGACCGAGGCCCCGCTGGAGGCCAGCCAGCAGGTGGCCTCGCCGTGGGCGGGCACGGTCTCGGCGCTGCTGGTGCAGGAAGGCGAGCAGGTCCGCGCCGGGCAGCCGGTGCTGCGCCTGCGCAGCCCGGAGGCCTTGCGCGCGGGCGCCGAACTGGCGCGCGCCGGCAGCGAGGCGGACGTGGCCAGCCGCCAGGCGCGGCGCGACGCGCAGCTGCTGGCGGAAGGCATCATTCCGGCGGCGCGCAGCGAGCAGAGCCAGGCCCAGGCGCGCGCCGCGCAGGCGGAACTGGCGCGCGCGCGCGATGCCCTCGGCGGGGCGCGGGTGCGCCTGGCGGAGGGCGGCGAGATCGCGCTGCTGGCGCCGATCTCCGGCAAGGTGCTGCGGCGCATGGTGCGCCCCGGGGACGCGCTGCAGGCGCAGGAACCCGCGCTGCTGATCGCCGATCCCGCGCGCCTGGACATCGGCCTCGCGGTCGCCGCCGGCCTGCGCGCGCAGCTTGCGCCGGGGCTGCGGGTGGCGCTGGCCGACGGCAGCGCGGCGCGGGTGGCGGCGATCGGCGCCGACCTCGACCCGGCCAGCCAGCAGGTGCCGGTGCGCGCCCGCTTCGAGGACCCCGCCGGGCATGTCCCCGGCGAACGCTTCGCGGTCACCCTGCTGCTGCCGGCACCGGCCGACGCGCTGGCGATCCCGGCCCAGGCGCTGCTGCCGGACGGCGAGCGCCACGTGGCCTATGCCCGCGACGGCGACCGCTTCCGCGCCGTGCGCATCACCCGCGTGCTCGGGAACGATGGCGTGCACGCGGTGGTGCAGGCACCCACGCTGCGCCCCGGGATGGACGTGGTGACCCGCGGCACCGCCGCCCTGAAGGCGCTGCTGCCGACGCCGGCCGCCGCTCCCGCCAACGCCCCCGCGCAGTGAGGCCGCCGTGCTGACCCGCCTCACCGACTTCTCGCTGCGCCAGCGCCTGCTGGTCCTGCTGGCCGCGCTTGGGCTCGCCGCGGCCGGGGCCTGGGCGTTCGCGCACCTGCCGATCGACGCCTATCCCGACATCTCCCCGACCCAGGTCAAGCTGATCCTGAAGGCCCCGGGCATGACCCCGGAGGAAGTGGAGCAGCGCGTGATCGCGCCGCTGGAGATGGAACTGCTGGGCACCCCGCGCGCCAGCATGCTGCGCTCCACCGCCAAGTACGCGATCGCCGACCTCACCCTCGACTTTGAGGAAGGCACCGACCTCTACTGGGCGCGGCAGCAGGTCGCGGAGCGCTACGCCGCGGTGGCGCCGGGCCTGCCGGCGGGCATCGAGGGCGGGCTGGCACCGATCTCCACCCCGCTGTCGGACGTGTACATGTTCAGCATCGAGGGCGGTGGCCTGAGCCTGGCCCAGCGCCGCACCCTGCTCGACTGGACCCTGCGCCCGGCGCTGCGCACCCTGCCCGGGGTGGCGGACGTCAACGCGCTGGGCGGGCAGGCGCGCAGCTTCGTGGTGGTGCCGGACCCCGCCAAACTGGCGCAGGCCGGGCTGAGCCTGGCCGACCTCGCGCAGGCGATCGAACGCAACAACCGCAACGACGGCGCCGGCCGGGTGGATGCCGGCGAGGAAACCCTGATCGTGCGCGTCGAAGGCGCGTTGCGCGACGCCGCCGACATCGCCGCGCTGCCGCTGCGCGAAGGCCCGCCGCCGCTGCGGGTGGGCGACGTGGCGCAGGTGCGGGTGGACGCGCTGACCCGCTACGGGGCGGTGACCCGCGACGGCAAGGGCGAGACAGTCGAAGGCATCGTCGTCGCGCTGCGCGGCGCGGATGCCTCCACCCTGGTCACGTCGGTGCGCCAGCGCCTGGACGAGCTGGCGCCAGGCCTGCCGCCGGGGGTGCGGATCGTGCCGTTCTACGACCGCAGCAGCCTGATCCAGCGCGCGGTCGGCACCGTCGAGCACGCGCTGCTGGAAGCCACCGTGCTGGTGGTGGTGCTGCTGCTGCTGTTCCTGGGCGAACTGCGCGCGGCGCTGGTGGTGGCACTGATGCTGCCGTTCGCGGCGCTGGCCACCTTCCTGCTGATGCGGCTGACCGGGATGAGCGCCAACCTGATGAGCCTGGGTGGGCTGGCGATCGCGATCGGCATGCTGGTGGACGCCGCGGTGGTGGTGGTGGAGAACGCCGTCAGCCGGCTCGATCCGCACGCGCCCGGCGCGCACCTGCCGCGCCTGCACCGGGTGTACGCCGCCACCCGCGAGGTGGCGGTGCCGGTCGCCGCCGGCATCCTCATCATCTGCCTCACCTTCATGCCGCTGCTGACCCTGCAGGGGCTGGAAGGCAAGCTGTTCGCGCCGGTCGCGCTGACCATCGTGTTCGCGCTGGGCGCCTCGCTGCTGCTGTCGCTGACCCTGGTGCCGGTGCTGGCCTCGCTGCTGCTGAAGGAGCGCGCGCACGGCGAGCCGTGGCTGATGCGCCGGGTGAGCGCGCTCTACCAGCCGCTGCTGGAACGCGCGCTCGCGCATCCGCGGGTGGCGCTGGGCGCGGCTGCCGGCGCCCTGCTGCTGGGCGTTCTGGCCTGGCTGGGCACCGGCAAGACCTTCATGCCGACCATGGACGAGGGCGACATCCTGCTGCAGCTGCAGAAGCCGGCCTCGATCAGCCTGCAGGCCTCGCTGGCGACCGACGATGCGGTGGCGCGGGCGATCCGGACGCGGGTGCCGGAGGTGCGCCACGTCATCGCGCGCGCCGGCTCGGACGAACTCGGACTGGACCCGATGGGCCTGAACGAGACCGACATGTTCATGCAGCTGGCGCCACGCGATGCGTGGCAGGTCGCGGACAAGCAGGCGCTGGCCGACCGCATCCGCACGGTGATGGCGGATTTCCCGGGGCTGGACTACGGCTTCACCCAGCCGATCGAGATGCGCGTGTCGGAGATGCTGACCGGCAGCCGCGGCGACGTGGCGATCAAGGTGTTCGGCCCGGATCTGGCGACCCTGGGCGAGTTGTCCGCGCGCATCGCCGCCACCCTGGAGGGCATCCGCGGCGCCCAGGACGTGCTCACCCAGGCCGCCGACCACGTGCAGTACCTGCAGGTGCGGGTGGACCCGCAGGCCGCCGGCCGCGCCGGGCTCAGCGTCAGCGCGGTGCAGGACGAGCTGCACGCGCAGCTGGAAGGCATGCGCGCCGGCAGCGTGATCGAACCCGACAAGCGCACCCCGATCCTGGTGCGCGGCGACGGCGACCTGCGGCAATCGGCCGAGCGCTTCGGGCGCAGCCTGCTGGCGCGCGGCGACGGCAGCGGCGACATCCCGCTGACGGCGGTGGCGACGATCGCTCCCACCGCCGGCCCGGTCGCGGTGCGCCGCGAAGGCGGCTCGCGCTTCGCCCTGATCCAGGCCAACGTCAGCGGGCGCGACCTGGTCGGCTTCGTGGCCGAGGCGCGCGCCGCAGTGGCGCGCCAGGTGCCGCTGCCGCCCGGCTACCGGCTGGTGTGGGGCGGCCAGTTCGAGAACCAGCAGCGCGCGGCCGCGCGCCTCGGGCTGGTGGTGCCGGTCGCGCTGGGGCTGATCTTCGTGGTCCTGTTCATGACCTTCGGCTCGGCGCGCCAGGCGCTGCTGATCCTCGGCAACATCCCGTTCGCACTGGTCGGCGGCATCCTCGCGCTGTGGCTGTCGGGGCAGTACCTGTCGGTGCCGGCCTCGGTCGGCTTCATCGCCCTGCTCGGCATCGCGGTGCTCAACGGGCTGGTGCTGGTGGCGCACTTCAACCAGCTGCACGCGCTGGGGCTGCCGATCGAGCGGGTGGTGCGCGAGGGTGCGCTGCGGCGCCTGCGCCCGGTGCTGATGACCGCCAGCATCACCGCGTTCGGGCTGGTGCCGCTGCTGCTGGCCAGCGGGCCCGGCTCGGAGATCCAGCGGCCATTGGCCATCGTGGTGATCGGCGGGCTGGTGAGTTCGACCGCGCTGACCCTGCTGCTGCTGCCGTTGCTGTACCGCCGCTTCGCGCATCCCGCACCGCCCGTTCCCGGAGCCTCGCCATGAGCACCCCGATCCGCATGACCCTGGTGTTCCCCCCGGAACTGGAGGACGGCATCACCGAGGCCCTGTCCGCGCACGCCGGCCTGCCCGGCTACACCCTGTTCCACGCCGAGGGCCACACCAGCGATTTCCGGCGCGCCTCCGCGGGCGAGCAGGTGCGCGGGCGCGTGCAGCGGCGGGTGCTGTGGATGCTGATCGACCCGGCGCAGCTGGACGTGGCGCTGGATGCAGTGCGCGCCACGGTGGCCTCGCAGGACGTGCGCTGGTGGACCGAGCCGGTGCTGGCCGCGGGGAGGCTGGCATGAAGACGCGCCTTGCGATCGCCCCGCCACTGCTGGCGCTGGCGCTGGGCGCGCTGCCGGCGCACGCCGGCGACGCCGCGTTCCTGCCGCCGGAACCACTGGCCCTGCGCGCGCTGGCCGCCCAGCCCGAGGTGCGCGCCGCGGTCGCGGCGGCGCAGGCCACCCATGCCGACTCGCGCGCGCTGGCGGCCGGCAGCTACGAATGGGAGGCCGTGCTGATCCCACAGCGGCGCAGCGTGGAGCCCGACCTGCGCTACCGCGAGTTCGAGGGCCAGATCAGCCGCCGCATCCGGCTTCCGGGCAAGGCCGCGCTGGACCGCGAAATCGGCCGCCATGCGGACATCGCCGCGAACCTGCGGATCGACGATGCCACCCACCAGGCCGCGCGCCGGCTGGGCCACGACTGGATGGGCTGGCTGCGCACGCGCCTGCTGGATGCGGACGCGCAGGCGCAGCTGGACCTGATGCGGCAGGCGCGCCAGGCGCTGGCACGCCGGGTACAGCTGGGCGACGCCGCGCGCCGCGAGCTGGACACGATGGACGCCGAACTCGCGCAGCTGCAGGCCGAGGCGCTGCGTACCGCCGCCGAGGCCGCGCGGGGCCCCGCCGCGCCCGCCCCGCCCCCCCCTCGGGCCCCCCCCCCCCCCCGGGGGGCGGCGGGGGCGCGGCGCCCCCCCGCCCCCCCCGACGCCGCGCGCAAGGCGCTGGCCGCCACTTATCCGCAGCTGCCGCTGCCGGCCATGCCGCCACCGCTGCCTGACCCG
The DNA here is from genome assembly GCA_964469595.1 of uncultured Thermomonas sp. Lineage (GTDB taxonomy): Bacteria > Pseudomonadota > Gammaproteobacteria > Xanthomonadales > Xanthomonadaceae > Thermomonas. The sequence goes on along the minus strand of CAYYAT010000050.1, from coordinate 3,292 downwards.
GCGCCGCTGCCGGGCGGCGTCGCCTACTGGCGCGACCTGATCATCGCGCGCAGCCACGAGATCGGGATCGCCGAGCAGGACGCGCTGCGCCAGCAGCAGGTGGCCGCGCGCGCACGCGCCGACCGCCTGCCCGACCCGAGCATCGGCCTGCGCGTGCTGGACGACCGCGGCGGCGCCGAGCGCGCGGTCGGGGTGGTGCTGTCGGTGCCGCTGGGCGGCCGCTACCGGCGCGACGTCGCCGCGCGCGAGGCGGCGCGCGCCGACATGGCGCAGGCCGACGTGGACGGCATGCGGCTGTCGATCACGCGCGAGGCCCAGGCCACCGCCGACCTCGCCGAGGCGCGGCACGCGCAGTGGCAGGCGCTGCAGGCCGCGGCCAGCGCGCAGGAGACCGCGGCCGCGCGCACCCGGCGCGCCTGGGAGCTGGGCGAGGCGCCGCTGGCCGAATGGCTGCTGGCGCAGCGCAACGCCCGCGCCAGCCGCAGCCAGGAGCGCCAGGCGCGGGTGGACGCGCTGGAAGCGGCGCTGCTGGTGCGGATCGACAGCCACGAACTCTGGCACGACAACGAGGACGAGGCCGACGGCACGCCGCGCGAATGAGCGCGCAGGCACGTCGGCGGCGACATCCCGCGCCGGACTGACGCGCGGAGGCCGGTGCTACGATCCGCAGCCCCGCCCCCTGGAAGCCCCGCCGTGACCGCACCGCTGCGCACGCTCATGCTCGCCCTGTGCCTGCTCCCCGCGCTGGCGTGCGCGCAGGCGCCGGCACAGGCCGCCGACGCCGACGCCGCCTTCCGCGCGATCTACCAGTCGGAGTGGACCTGGCGCACGCAGCAGGCCAGCAGCTGGAACGAGGACAGCGATGCCGCCGCCGGGACCACGCAGGACCGCCTGCCCGACGTCGGCGCCCCCGCGCAGGCGGCGCGCCTGGCCTACCTCGGCGACGTGCTGCGCCGACTGGATGCGATCGACGTCGCCGCGCTCTCGCCCGGCGAGCGCCTGAACTACGCGGTGTACCGGCCGCAGATCGAGCACCGGATCGCCGCGCTGCGCTTTCGCGAATACGAGATGCCGTTCAATTCCGACAGCGCGTTCTGGTCGGACCTCGACTTCATGGCGCGCGCCGAGCTGCGCGATGCCGCCGCCTACCGCGCCTACGCCGCGCGCCTGCGCGACGTGCCGCGCTACTTCGACCAGCAGATCGCCAACATGCGCGCCGGGCTGGCGCGCGGGTTCTCGGTGCCGCGCGCGGTGCTCGCCGGGCGTGACGGCGCGATCGCCGCGGTGGCCACCCTGCAGGACCCGGAGGCGGCCGCGCTTTACGCGCCCTACGCGAAGCTGCCGGCGACGATCCCGGCCGCCGAGCAGGACGCGCTGCGCGCGGAAGGCCGCGCGGCGATCGCCGAGGCGGTGATCCCCGCCTACCGCCGGCTGCTGGCGTTCTTCCGCGACGAGTACCTGCCGCGCGCGCGCACCACCCTGGCCGCCGAGGCCCTGCCCGACGGCAAGGCCTACTACCGCGAGCAGATCCGCCGCTACACCACGCTCGACCTGGCGCCCGAGCAGATCCACGCAATCGGCCTGCGCGAAGTCGCCGACCTGCGCGCGCAGATGGAGGCGATCATCGACCGCCTCGGCTTCCGCGGGCGCTCGCCGCAGACCCGGTTCGCCGATTTCCTCGCCTTCCTGCGCACCGACCCGCAGTTCTACGCGCAGACGCCGCAGCAGCTGCTGGACCGCGCGGCCTGGATCAGCAAGCGGGTGGACGGCCAGCTCGGCCGCGTGATCGGCACCCTGCCGCGCGGGCGCTTCACCATCGCGCCGGTGCCGGACGCGATCGCGCCGTACTGGACCGCCGGCCGCGGCGGCGCCGACGTGTACTGGGTGAACACCTACGACCTGCCCAGCCGCCCGCTGTACAACCTGCCGGCGCTGACCCTGCACGAGTCCGCGCCCGGGCATTCCCTGCAGCAGATGCTGGTGCGCGAGCAGGGCGCGCTGCCGGGCTTCCGCAAGGAGTACATCAGCGCCTACGGCGAGGGCTGGGCGCTGTACAGCGAGTGGCTGGGCGAGGAGATGGGCATCTACCAGACGCCCTACGAGGAGTTCGGCCGCCTCACCTACGCGATGTGGCGCGCCTGCCGGCTGGTGATCGATACCGGCCTCCACCACGACGGCTGGAGCCGTGCGCGCGCGGTGGCCTACCTGCGCGACAACACCGCGCTGTCCGAGCACGAGGTCGGCACCGAGGTGGACCGCTACATCAGCTGGCCGGCGCAGGCGCTGAGCTACAAGCTGGGCGAGATCGCGATCCGCGACCTGCGGCGCGAGGCGGAAACCGCGCTGGGCCCGCGCTTCGACGTGCGCGCCTTCCACGACGTGGTGCTGGGCCAGGGCGCGGTGCCGCTGCCGGTGCTGCAGGCGCAGGTGCGCACCTGGATCGCCGCGCAGCAGGCCGCGCCCGCCGCCGTCGCGCCCACCGCTGCGGTGCGTTAGGATCGCGCCCGGCCGCACTGGCCGGACGTTCTGGACGGGGCTCCCTATGCGCACGCACGCCCGGCTGCTGGCCGGCTTCCTGCTGCTGTTCGTCGTGTACCAGGCCTCGGAAGGCCTGCAGACCGTGGTCGCGCCCGGCAACCCGCTGGGGCCGGCGCTGATGCTGGCCACGCTGCTGCTGGCCTGGCCGGTGGGGCGCTGGATCGACGGCAGCGGCTACCGCGCGTTCGGCCTGCATGGGCGGCACTGGGCCGGGCTGCTGCTGGGCATGTTCCTGCTCGCGGTGCTGGCAAAGCTGGCCGGCGAGGCGCTGGCGCTGGGGCTGGGCCTGGAGCGCTTCACCCCGATGGTGGCGCTGGCGGCGCCGGCGGTCGCGCTGGCGGTGGTCAGCGCCTTCGTGCCCTCGCTGGCCGAGGACATCCTCACCCGCGGCTTCCTGCTGCGCCTCACCCCGCGCCCGCTGGGGCCCTCGGGCTACGTGCTCGGCTCGGCGCTGCTGTACACCCTCAACCACGTCTGGCGCTTCGACTGGGGCCTCAGCGAGCAGCTGCGGCTGTTCTGCCTCGGACTGGCCTACGGCGCGGCCGCCTGGCGCGTCGGCTCGCTGTGGGCCGCGGTCGGCCTGCACTGGGGCTGGAACCTGGGCAATACCCTGCTGGCGCAGGCCTGGCCCGGCGCGGTGCTGGAGGTGACCGGCAACCGCCTGGTCTCGGCCGCCGTGCATCTGGTGCTGCTGGCGATCGTGCTGGCCTGGCCGCGCCCGGCCCCCTCCCCGCCCGCCGCGCCCGCCGCCGGC
>CAYYAT010000049.1:0-8553 GCA_964469595.1 uncultured Thermomonas sp. | reverse complement strand
CGATCGGCCCGGCGCAGGACGCGCCGGGCGCGGCACTGCAGTGGCTGCGCTTCGACCCGCTGACCCCCGGCGCCGCCTCGGCGCTGGAGCGGCACCTGTTCCGCCGCCACCGGCGGTCGGTGGCCGAGCGCCGGCGCGGCCTCTGACCGGACCGGAATGGCTCCGGAGGCGCGTGTCTGCCATGCGTCGGAAACTCGACATTTCCGAGCTTTTTCCCGATAGTGACCGCGCCGGGCCCCTGCGCTGGAGCCGGCAGGCAGTGACGTCCAGGAGCGGTGGATGAAGGCAAGCTTGCAGGCGAAGATGGGGCAGCAGATGGCGCTGACCCCGCAGCTGCTGCAGTCCATCCGGCTGCTGCAGGTGACCTCGCTGCAGCTCGAGCAGGAACTGCAGCAGTTGCTCGAGCGCAATCCGCTGCTGGAGCAGGAGCCTGAGGACGAACCACTGCCAGCGTCCGCCGAGGCGGAGCGCGCCAGCCTGGAGGCCGCGGCCTGGGACGAGCTGCCGGAGCCGATGTTCCTGTCCGGCGGCGGCCATGCCGGCGACCCCGACGACGACCCCACCGCCCGCATCGCCGCCGGGCAATCCTCCGATCCGCGCCAGCGCCTGCTCGAGCAGATGGCCCTGCGCAGCACCCCGCGCGAGCTGGCATTGGCCGCCTACTGGCTTGATTGCTGCGACGACCACGGCTACCTGGAAGGCGCGCCGGAGGCCCTGGCCGCGCAGGGCGCCACGCAGCTGGGCGAGGCCCTGCCCGGCGTCAGCGCCGACGAATTGCTGGCCGCCCGCCAGCACCTGCTGGACGGCGAGTGGCCGGGCATGGCCGCGGCCGACCCGCACGAGTGCCTGCTGGCCCAGCTGCGCGCCCTGCCCCCGGCCCCGGCCCGCACGCTGGCCATGCAGATCGTGTCCGGGCACCTGGACCTGCTGGCCCGCCACGACCAGGCCGGGCTGGCCGCCGCGCTGGGTGCCACGCTGGAGGAAATCGCCGCGGCGGTGTCGCTGGTGCTCTCGCTGCAGCCGCATCCGGTGGAGCAGCCGCCGGAGCCGGAGCCGGCCTACATCGTCCCCGACGTGATCGCCTGGCGCGCCAACGGCGGCTGGCAGGTGCGCCTGAACACCCGCAGCCAGCCACGGCTGCGCCTGTGCGCCTATGCCGAGCAGGCGGCCAGCGGCCACGAAGGCATGCGCGGGCTGCTGGAAGAGGCGCGCTGGATGCTGCGTAGCCTGGGCATCCGCAACGAAACCCTGCTCAAGACCGCGCGCGTGCTGGTGGCACGCCAGCAGGCCTTCCTCGAGCACGGCGAGGAATCCATCGCGCCGCTGACCCTGAAGGACGTGGCCGAGGACATCGGCATGCACGAGTCCACCGTCTCCCGCATCACCACCGGCAAGTACATCCAGACCCCGCGCGGCACGCTGGAGCTGAAGCAGCTGTTCGCGGTGCGGCTGGAGGGCGCCGACGTCTCCGGCGCGGCGATCAAGGCGATGGTACGCCGCCTGATCGAGAGCGAGCCCGCGCATGCCCCGCTGGCGGACGATGCGATCGCGGCGCTGCTGGCGCGCCAGGGCATCCGCGTGGCGCGGCGCACGGTGGCGAAGTATCGTGAGCAGTTGGCCATCGCCCCCGCCCGCGAGCGCAAGCGCGCCGCCAGCGGCGGGACGCGGATGGCGCGCGCAGGTTGACAGATGACGGGGGATGCGATGCCGAACACGATCCGGGTGCTGCTCGTGGATGACCACGAGGGCTTCATCAACGCGGTGCTGCGCCACATGCGCAAGCACCCATGGGTGGAGATCGTGGGCACCGCGGCCAACGGGATCGAGGCGGTGGAGCGCTCGGAGACCCTGCGCCCCGACGTGGTGCTGATGGACCTGGCGATGCCGGAGATGGGCGGCCTGCAGGCCACGCGCCTGATCAAGGCGCAGGATGCGCCGCCGTTCGTCGCCATCGTCAGCCATTTCGACGACAGCGAGCACCGCGAGCACGCCCAGCGCGCCGGCTGCGATGCGTTCGTCAGCAAGCTCAACTACATGCAGGAAGTGCTGCCGCTGCTGGAGCACCTGGCGAACGGGCAAGCCGCTGGCGAGGGCCGCGCATGAGCGAGTCGCGGATCCTGGTGGTCGATGCGGACGACGCCCGCACCGAGCGGCTGGCGACGCTGCTGGACTTCATGGATTTCACCCCGCGCGTGGTGGTGGACGCGGCCGACCTCGACCTCGCCAAGGCCCGCGCCAGCGACTGGGTGGCGGTGATCGCCGGCGACGTGGGCGATCCCGAGGCCTGGGAGGCTTTCGTCCACTGGCTGGCCGGGCAGCCGCTGCATCCGCCGCTCATCGTCCTGTCCGAGCAGGACGCCGATGCGCCCTGGCGGCGGCACATCCATCCCGACATGGTGTGGCCATTGGCCTATCCGATCCGCCGCAACCAGCTGCAGGACGTGCTGCGCCGGGCCAGCATCAAGCGGATGGACGACGATGCCCGCCGCGAACTGCCGCAGGTGGGGCCCACCGGGCGCAGCGCGGCGGTGCTACGGCTGAACCGGATGATCGACCAGGTGGCCCGGTTCGACACCACTGTGCTGATCCTGGGCGAATCCGGCACCGGCAAGGAGGTGGCGGCGCGTGCCATCCATGCGCGCTCGCCGCGCCGGGACAAGCCGTTCGTGGCCATCAACTGCGGCGCGATTCCGCCCGACCTGCTGGAAAGCGAGCTGTTCGGCCACGAAAAAGGCGCGTTCACCGGTGCGTTGACCCAGCGCAAGGGCCGCTTCGAGATGGCCGAGGGCGGCACCCTGCTGCTGGACGAGATCGGCGACATGCCGATGGCGATGCAGGTCAAGCTGCTGCGGGTGCTGCAGGAGCGCGTGTTCGAGCGGGTCGGCGGTGGCGCCCCGATCCAGTGCGACGTGCGGGTGGTCGCGGCCACCCACCGCAATCTGGAAGCGCATATCGCCGAGGGCAAGTTCCGCGAGGACCTGTTCTATCGCCTCAATGTGTTCCCGATCGAGATGCCCGCCCTGCGCGAGCGCAGCGACGACCTGCCCGATCTGGTGGCCGCGATCACCCGCCAGCTGGCGGAGTCCGGCCGCGGCCGGGTCAGCCTGACCGCCGAGGCGATCGCCGCCCTGCAGCACTACGACTGGCCGGGCAACGTGCGCGAACTGGCAAACCTGCTGGAGCGGCTGGCGGTACTGAACCCGGATGGCCGGGTGGGGCTGGACGACCTGCCGGCGCGCTACCGTGCGGCGGTCCCGGCCGATTTCAGCCTGCCGCCGCCGGTGGACGAAGCCCCTGCCATTGCGGTCCTGCCCGGGATGGCGCCTGATGCCAGGCCGGCGGCCGCGCCGGCATCCCCCGCCCCCCCCGATCCCTCCACCCTCTCGCCGCTGGTATCGCTGCCCGCCGGCGGCCTGGACCTGCGCCAGCACATCGCCGAGATCGAGAACGAGCTGATCCGGCAGGCCCTACAGCAGACCGGCGGGGTGGTCGCGCATGCCGCCCCGCTGCTCGGCCTGCGCCGCACCACCCTGCTGGAGAAGCTGCGCAAATACGGCATCGTCCGCGGCGGCGACGCCGGGCCGGAGGACGACGCGCGGGAATCTTGACGCATCCACGGCACGGGTTTTGCTTGAGGTTGGCCAGACCCGTTTCCTTCCGATGCCGAGATGACCGACGCCATCAGCTCGATCCTCTCCCAGATCCGCGCCCACGAGCTGCGGACCCAGGGGGCCCTCGCCGGGGTCGCCGGCATGCCTGGCGTGGGCGGACTGGGCGGCGCCGGGCCGGCGGGGGATGCCGCGCCTTCCAATGCCATCGGCGGGGTGCGGCCGGCCGGCTCGGACTTCCAGCAAACCCTCAACAACGCCATCGATGGCGTGAGCAAGGCGCAGAACGACGCCGGCGCGCTGCAGCAGGCGTTCGAACTGGGCGATCCGCGCGCCGACCTGGCGCGGGTGATGGTGGCCATGCAGCAGTCGCAGGTCGCGTTCAAGGCGGCCGTGGAAGTCCGCAATCGCCTGGTCCAGGCGTACCAGGAAGTGATGAACATGCCGATCTAGCCGGGCGCGGGCCTTGCCTGACACCGGCCCTGTTTCCTGCCCTCCTCCTCCGCCTTTCGAGCTTCTCCCCACCCCATGAGCGCTATCGCCCTCCCCAAGAGCCCCGACAACCTGAAGAAGCTGGGCCGCCTGCAGGACATCCCGCTGGTGCGGCAGCTGCTCACGCTGGGCACGGTGGCGGCGGCGATCGCGCTGGGCCTGTGGCTGTTCTTCTGGACCCAGAAGCCCGCCTACACCCCGCTGCCGGGTCTGGACGCCAAGACCGCCAGCGAGGCCCGCGATCTGCTGCGCAATGCCCAGGTGCCGTTCAAGATCGACCCGGCCACCGGGCTGCTGTCGGTACCCGAGGACAAGCTCGGCGAGGCGCGCATGGCACTGGCCGGCGCCGGCCTGGGTACTGGCGACGGCAAGGGCTTCGAGGCGATGGAGGGCGACCAGGGCTTTGGCACCAGCCAGTTCGTGGAGAACGCGCGCTACCAGCACGCGCTGGAAACCGAGCTGGCGCGCACCATCACCAACCTGCGCCCGGTGCGCGAGGCGCGGGTGCACCTGGCGCTGCCCAAGCCCTCGGCGTTCACCCGTCAGCGCGAGCCGGCCAGTGCTTCGGTGGTGCTGCAACTGCAGAGCGGTGCCAGCCTCGAGCCGGGCCAGGTGGACGCGATCGTGCATCTGGTGGCCTCCTCGATCCCGGAACTCCCGCCGGGCAACGTCACCGTGGTGGACCAGTTCGGCCGCCTGCTCTCCAACCCCGACCCCGACAGCGATGCGGCGATCGCCGCCAAGCAGTACGAACAGCAGCGCCGCCAGGAAGCGGTGTTCGCGCAGCGCATCCAGGCCCTGCTCGAGCCCATCACCGGCCCCGGCAGGGTGCGCGCACAGGTGAGCGTGGACATGGATTTCTCGCAGACCGAGGAAGCGCGCGAGGTCTACGGCCCGCAGGCCGGCCTGGTGCGCAGCGAGCAGGTGTCCGAGACCGGCACCCAGGTCGCCACCACCAACACCAGCGATGCCGGCGGCAGCGGCGGGCCGGCCCAGGGCGTGCCCGGCAGCGCGTCCAATACCCCGGGTGCGGCGGCGCAGGCCGGCGGCCCCGGCGGCAACAGCAACGCCACCAATTCCAACAGCGGCAGCAACAGCCGCAGCGCGGTCCGCAATTACGAGATCGACCGCACCCTCACCCATACCCGCAAGGCGCCGTCGCAGATCCGCCGGATCACCGCCGCGGTGCTGGTGGACAACATCGCCGGGCCACCCGGCAAGAACGGCAAGCCCACCGAACGCGCGCTGACCGCGAACGAGATCAGCCGCATCCAGACCCTGGTGCAGCAGGCGATCGGGTTCGACAGCCAGCGCGGCGATGCGGTCAGCGTGGTCAACTCGCCGTTTGCGCGCACCACGCCCGACGACAACGGCCCGTCCGCGCCGTTCTGGGAAGATCCGCGCGCCCGCGACCTGCTGCGCACCCTGCTCGGTGGAATCGCGCTGCTGCTGGTGGTCTGGTTCGTGCTGCGCCCGGCGTTCCGGGCCCTGACCACGCCGAGAGTGGCGCTGCCGCAGGCGATCCCCGAAGCCCTGCTGGTGGAACAGGAAGGCGGGCAGATGCCGCATCCAGCGCTCACCCAGGAGCAGCAGGCGGCGCGCAACAGTTTCGAGGAAAAAATCCAGAGCGCCCGCGCCGCGGTGAATGCGGATTCCAAGCGGGTGGCGGCGGTGGTGCGTGACCTGGTGAACTCCGATGGCTGAATTCGCTCTTTCCGGCGTGCAGCGCGCGGCCGTGGTCCTGCTTTCGCTGGGCGAGCAGCAGGCGGCGGAGGTGCTCAAGCACATGGGTGCCAAGGAAGTCCAGAAACTGGGCGTGGCGATGACCTCGGTCGGCAACGTCTCGCGCGAGGAAGTCGAGCAGGTGATCGACGAATTCGTCACCACCCTCGAGCGCCCCAGCCTCGGCAGCGGTGCCGACGAGTACGTGCGCGCGGTGCTGGTACAGGCGCTGGGAGAGGACCGTGCCAGCAGCCTGATCGACCGCATCCTGATGGGCCGCAACACCACCGGCCTGGACACCCTGAAGTGGATGGAGCCGCGCGCGATCGCCGACCTGGTGCGCAACGAGCACCCGCAGATCATCGCGATCGTGCTGTCGCATCTCGATCCCGACCAGGCCGCGGAAGCACTGAAGTTCCTGCCCGAGCGCGTGCGCTCCGACGTGCTGGTGCGGATCGCCACCCTCGACGGCATCCCGCCGCACGCGCTCAACGAGCTGAACGACGTGATGGCCAAGCAGTTCGCCGGCAACCAGAACCTGAAGTCGTCTACCATCGGCGGGGTCAAGGTGGCCGCCAATATCCTCAACTTCATGGATGGCGGCATGGACGAGGCGATCCTGGAGTCGATCGCCCAGATCGACGAGCCGCTGACCGGCAAGATCCGCGACCTGATGTTCGTGTTCGACAACCTGGCCGAGATCGACGACCGCGCGATCCAGACCGTGCTGCGCGAAGTGGCCGCCGACAAGCTGGCGCTGGCCCTGCGCGGTGCCGACCCGAAGGTGAAGGACAAGATCATCAGCAACATGTCGCAGCGTGCCGCGGAGATGCTGGTGGAAGACATGGAGGCGCGTGGCCCGGTGCGGCTGGCGGAGGTCGAGGCCGCGCAGAAGGAAATCCTGGCGATCGTGCGCAAGATGGCCGATGACGGCACCATCCAGCTGGCGGCCAAGGCCGAGGTCTTCGTATGAGTGCCGCGGTCCGCTGGTCGGCCCCGGAGCTGGTGCCCCCGCCCCCTGCGCCGGAGCAGCGCAGTCTGCCCAGCGTCGAGGAACTGGAGGCGATCGAGGAAGCGGCGCGCGCGGAAGGCTACGCGCGTGGCCATGCCGAAGGGTTGGCCAACGGACAGGCGGAAATCCGTCGCATCGTGGCCCAGATGGAAGGCATCCTGGACGCGTTCACGCGCCCGCTGGCGCGCCTGGATGCGGAAGTGGAGGATGCCCTGGGCGCGCTGGCCGTGCGTATCGCCGGCGCCCTGCTGGGGCGCAGCTATGCCGCCGATCCGGCGCTGCTGGCCGCGCTCGTGCGCGAGGCGCTGGAAATCACCGGCAGCGAAACCCGCCAGCTGGAGCTGCGCCTGCATCCGGACGATATCGCCATGCTCACCCCGCACCTGCCGCCACTGGACGGGGTGCGGCTGGTGCCCGACCTCACCCTCGCCCGCGGAGACCTGCGCGTACACGCCGACAGCGTGCGCATCGACGGCAGCCTGGCCGCCCGCCTGAACGCCGCGCTGCAAAGCCTGTCCGCGCCGGAGCACGCATGAGCGCCCGCTATCCGTCGCCCCTCCCCATGCCGCACTTGCGGATCGGCACGAAAAGGCGCTGGATATGCGCGCCAGGGCGTGATCCGCAGCGCAACACGGGCGTGATCCGTTCGACACTCCGGGCGGGAGGCCACCGATGAGCATTGCCGCCGCGCAATGGGACGAAGCCCGCAACCTGCGGCTGGCCACGCGTCTGCGTGCCGCCGATCCGCGCCTGGAAGCGATGGGCATGGTGCGCGAAGGCGTACTGCGGCGGGCCGTGGGCCTGACCCTGGAAGCCACCGGCTGCGAAGCGCCGCTGGGCGCACGCTGCAGCGTGGAGACCCGCGGCGGGCGCTGGGTGGACGCCGAGGTGGTCGGCTTCGCCGGCGACCGCACTTTCCTCATGCCGACGTCCGACCTCTCCGGCCTGCTGCCGAATGCCCGGGTCATCACCGGTTCCAGCCGCGCCGAGGTGGCGGTGGGCGAAGGCCTGCTGGGGCGCGTGATCGACAGCGACGGCGTGCCGCTGGACGGGCGGCCGCCGCTGCGCGCCGAGGATTTCGTCGGCCTGGCCGGCACCCAGATCAACCCGCTGATGCGCGAGCCGATCACCCGCTCGCTGGACGTCGGCGTGCGCGCCATCAACGCCCTGCTGCCGATCGGCCGCGGCCAGCGCGTCGGCCTGTTCGCCGGCTCCGGCGTCGGCAAATCGACGCTGCTGGGCATGATGACCCGCTACACCGCCGCCGACGTCATCGTGGTCGGGCTGATCGGCGAACGCGGCCGCGAAGTGCGCGATTTCGTCGAAAGCACGCTGGGCCCGGAAGGGCTGCGCCGCGCAGTGGTGGTGGCCGCCCCGGCCGACCGCCCGCCGCTGGCGCGCCTGCACGGCGCCCTGCGCGCCACCGCCATTGCCGAATGGTTCCGGGACCAGGGCTTGCATGTGCTGCTGCTCATGGACTCCCTGACCCGCTTCGCCCACGCCCAGCGCGAGATCGGCCTGTCGGTCGGCGAGCCGCCGACCACCCGCGGTTACCCGCCATCCGTGTTCGCGCGCCTGCCGGCGCTGGTGGAGCGCGCCGGCAACGGTGCCGACGGCCGTGGCTCGATCACCGCGTTCTACACCGTGCTGACCGAAGGCGACGACCAGCAGGATCCCATCGCCGACGCTGCCCGCGCCATCCTCGACGGCCACATCGTG
>CAYYAT010000048.1:380-8597 GCA_964469595.1 uncultured Thermomonas sp. | reverse complement strand
CCGTCCTTGTGGCGCTTGTGCGCGCGCAGGATGCCGTCCTTGCGCGCGCCCAGCCGTTCGATCGCCGCCTGCGAGCGCAGGTTGAGGTGGCTGGTGTGGAAGTGCACCGACTGCGCGCCGAGGGTGTCGAAGGCGTGTCCCAGCAGCAGCCGCTTGCCGGCGGTGTTGACGTGGGTGCGCCACACCGAAGCGGCGTGGAAGGTGTAGCCGATCGCCAGCGTCGGCACCGACAGGTCGATGTCGTAGAAGCGGGTGCTGCCGACCACGCGGTCGCCGGCAAGGATGGCGAACGGCAGCTCGCGCCCCGCTTCGCGCATCTCCAGCGCGTGTTCGACCCAGGCCGGCATGCCCTCGCGCGGCGGCACGCTGACGTAGGCCAGCGCGCCGACGTCGCCATCGTCCACCGCGTCCTGCAGCGCGGGGATGTGCGCGCGCGCCAGCGGTTCCAGGCGGATCCCGTGGCCGGCGAGGGTGACGGGGGCGAGGGGGCCGGGCATGCGGTTGCACCCGTGATCCCCGCGCGTGCGGGGATCGCGGCAGGGGATCAATCGGCGCGGCCGGCGAACTCGCCGGTGGTGGTATTGACCCACACCTTCTCGCCGTTGCCGATGTACTCCGGCACCATGATCTCGATGCCGGTGGACAGCTTGGCCGGCTTCGGGCGCTTGGTGGCGGTGCCGCCCTTCAGTTCCGGCGGGGTGTCCACCACCTCGATCGCCACCGACTGCGGCAGCTGGATCGCCACCGGGGCGTCCTCGATCAGCTGCACGTAGATGCCGGTGAGGTCGTCCACGATGTAGCCGGCGGCGTCGCCCACCGCGTCCGCATCCAGCGTGTACGGGGTGTAGTCCTCGTCATCGAGGAACACGAACGCATCGCCGTCCCTGTAGGAATAGGTGCACTGGCGGCGGCTCATGTCCACTTCGCGCAGGTCGTCGTCGCCGTCGAAGCTGGCGTCCAGCTTGTTGCCGCCGGGGATGGCGTACATGGTGAAGCGGTAGCGCACGTTGCCGCCGCGGCCCTGCGGGCTGCTGCGCTCGATGTCGCGGATCTGGTACACGCCGCCGTTGTGTTCGACGACGTTGCCCTTCTTGATGTCGTAAGCCTTCATTGCGATCGCTCTTGTTGTGCCCGCTCCGCGTGCAGGAGCGGGTGGCCGACGGCCGGGAGAGAAGTCATTTCGGGGCGAGGCGGGTCGCGCCGTCCAGGCGGATGGTCTCGCCGTTGAGGTAGCCGGTGGTGAGGATGCAGGCCACCAGCTGCGCGAATTCCTCCGGCTTGCCCAGGCGGGACGGGAACGGGATGGTCGCCGCCAGCGACTTCTGCACGTCCTCCGGCATGCCGTCCACCATCGGGGTCCAGAACACGCCCGGGGCGATGGTCATCACGCGGATGCCGAAGCGCGCCAGTTCGCGCGCCATCGGCAGGGTCATGCCGATCACGCCGGCCTTGCTGGCGGAGTACGCGGCCTGGCCGATCTGGCCCTCGTAGGCGGCCACCGAGGCGGTATTGACGATCACGCCGCGCTCGCCGTCGTCGCCGGCGGCGTTGTGCTGCATGCGGTCGGCGCAGGCCTTGGCCACGTTGAAGCTGCCGACCAGGTTGACCATCACCGTGCCCTGGAACTGCGCCAGCGGCATCGGGCCGGTCTTGCCCAGCACCCGGCTGGAGCCGAGGATGCCGGCGCAGTTGATGCAGGCGTTCAGCCCGCCGAGGAAGGCCTGCGCGGCACCGACGTTGGCATCGACCTGGGCTTCGTCGGTGACGTTGGTGTTGAAGTAGCGGGCGTTGGCCGCGCCGAGCTCGGCGACTGCGGCCGCGCCCTTCTCGTCATTGAGGTCGAACAGGGCGACCTTGCCGCCCTGGGCGACCAGGTGCCGGGCCACGGCCAGGCCGAGGCCGGAGACGCCGCCGGTGACCACGGCGCGAACGGAAGCGAGTTGCATGGGGAATCCTGCGGGCGGAAAACCGCGATTTTAGCGGATGCCGATGGCGCGGCGGCACGCCGGCGCGCTAGAGATCCAGCAGGTAGAAGCGGTTGCAGCCGCCGTGCCCGGTGGCGCCCAGCGGGGCGTCGAGGCGACGGAAGCCGCTGCGCTCGTACAGCCGCATCGCCGCGTCCATGCCGGTGAGGGTTTCCAGGTAACACTGGCGGAAGCCGAAACTGCGGGCCGCGTCCAGGCAGCGCGCCATCATCGCCGCCCCGGCACCGAGCCCGCGCGCCTCCGGCAAGAAATACATCTTGCGCAATTCGCAGGTGTCGGCATCGCCGCCGGCCAGCGGTGCCACCCCGGCGCCGCCGAGCACCCGGCCGTCGCGTTCGAGCACGAAATAGGCGTGTCGCGGCGCGGCGTAGGCGCGGCTCATCCAGTCCACCTCGGGATCGGCGATGGCGAAGCCGCTGCCCACGGCGCCGAACTCGGGCATCACGGTGCGGATGACGGCGGCGATGGCCGCATCGTCACTGGGCTGGATCGGGCGCAGGAGAAATGGAGGCATGTGGGAGCGGGCAGGCAGCAGGAGAGAGGATCAGGAGGACAGCGCGCGGCCGACCTTGCTGCCGGTTTCACGCCCGAGCAGGCCGGCCAGCCAGCGCCCGGTCTCGGCCAGGCGCGCCAGGTCCACCCCGGTTTCGATGCCCAGTCCGTGCAGCATGTACACGAGGTCTTCGCTGGCGAGGTTGCCGCTGGCGCCTTTCGCATACGGGCAGCCGCCGGCGCCGGACACCGCGCTGTCCACCACCGCCACGCCCTCCTCCAGGCAGGCCAGCACGTTCGCCAGCGCCTGCCCATAGGTGTCGTGGAAATGGATCGCCAGCGCGGCCATCGGCACTTCGCCGGCGACCGCGCGCAGCATCGCGCGCGCCTTGCCCGGGGTGCCAACGCCGATGGTGTCGCCCAGCGAGATTTCGTAGCAGCCCATCGCGTGCAGCGAACGCGCCACGCGCACCACGTCGGTCAGCGGCACGGCGCCCTGGTAGGGGCAGCCGAGTACGGTGGAGACGTAGCCGCGCACGCGCACCCCGTCGGCGCGGGCGCGCTCCAGCACAGGCTGGAAGCGCTGCAGCGACTCCGCGATCCCAGCATTGGTGTTCTTCCGGTTGAACGCCTCCGAGGCCGCGGTGAACACCGCCACCTCCTGCGCGCCGGCGGCGCGGGCGCGGTCGTAGCCGGCCTCGTTCGGCACCAGCACCGGGTAGGACACGCCCGGCACGCGCGCGATTCCGGCCAGCACCTCGGCGGCGTCGGCCATCTGCGGCACCCACTTCGGGCTGACGAAGGCGGTGGCCTCGATGCTGCGCAGACCGGTCTGCGACAGGCGGTCGATCAGCTCGATCTTGCGCGCGGTGCCGATGTCGGTCTTCTCGTTCTGCAGCCCGTCGCGCGGGCCGACTTCCACGATGCGGACGGCGGCGGGCATGGCAGCGGGTGCGGACATGGGATCAATCCTCCAGCACGGCCAGCACGGCATCGGCATCCACGAAGTCGCCGGCGGCGGCGCGGATTTCCGCCAGCTTGCCGTCGCGCGGAGCCTTCAGGGCCAGCTCCATCTTCATCGCCTCCAGCACCAGCACCACCTCGCCGGCCTTGACCGCCTGACCGGGGCTGGCCTGCACCAGCACTACGCGGCCGGGCATCGGCGCGCGGATGCGGTGGTCGCCGCTGGAGGCATCCGCGGCGCTGCTGCGGTTGCCGGCGTCGATGCGCAGTGTCAGCCGGGTCTGGCCGTCGTGCACCTGCACCTGGCCGGTGGCGAGATCAGCGTCGGCGTGAAAGCGGCGCATCGCGCCGTCGATGCGCAGGCTGAGCGCGCCGTCCTGCCAGCGCGCGTCGTCGATCACGTGGGGATGCCCGTCACGCAGCACACGATAGTGGCCGCCGTGGCCGTGCGCGCGCAGCTCGATCCTGGCCTCGCCGTGCAGCAGGTGCAGCCGGCGCGCCCCGGCATGGCCCAGGCGCCAGCCGTCGGCCAGCGCCCACGGCGAGGTCGGGTCGGGCGATGCGGCGGCGTCCACGCCGGCCACCGCCTCCTGCGCCAGCAGGCAGGCGCAGGCGGCGGCCAGCACCGCGGACGGCTCCGGGGTGGCGGGGGCGAGGAATTCGTCGAGATGGCGGTCGAGATAGCCGGTGTCGATCCGCGCCTCCACCACCGCCGGGTGCCGCACCAGCCGTTCGAGGAAGGCCACGTTCGATTTCGGACCCGCGATCCGGCACTGCGCCAGCGCCTCGCGCAGGCGCGCCAGCGCGCGCGGGCGGTCCTCGTCCCACACGATGAGCTTGGCGATCATCGGGTCGTAGAAGATGGTGACGGTGTCGCCTTCCACCACGCCCGCATCGATCCGCACGTGCCGCGACGGCGGCGGCAGGCGCAGCGTCTGCAGGGTGCCGGACCCGGGCAGGAAGCCGGCATCCGGGTCTTCCGCGTACAGCCGCACCTCGATGGCGTGCCCGCGCTGGGTCACGTCCTGCTGCGTCAGCGGCAGCTTCTCACCGGCGGCGATCCGCAGCTGCCATTCCACCAGGTCCAGCCCGGTGACCAGTTCGGTGACCGGGTGTTCCACCTGCAGGCGGGTGTTGATCTCCATGAAGAAGAACTCGCCCGACGGCGCCACGATGAACTCCACCGTGCCGGCGTTGGCGTAATCGATCGCGCGCGCCGCCTGCACCGCCGCGGCGCCCATCGCGGCGCGCAGCTCCGGGGTGAGGAAGGGCGAGGGCGATTCCTCCAGCACCTTCTGGTAGCGGCGCTGCGCCGAGCATTCGCGCTCGCCCAGATGCAGCGCATGGCCGTGATGGTCGGCGAATACCTGGATCTCGATGTGGCGCGGATGCTCGATGTAGCGCTCCAGCAGCACGCGGTCGCGGCCGAAGGCGTTCCTGGCCTCGCGCTGGCAGCTTTTTAGGTGCGCGGCGAACTCACCGGATTCGCGCACGATGCGCATGCCCTTGCCGCCGCCGCCGTGCGCGGCCTTGATCATCAGCGGGTAGCCGATGCGGTCGGCCTCGCGCTGCAGCAGCCCGGGCGACTGGTCCTCGCCGGTGTAGCCCGGCACCACCGGCACGCCGGCGGCGGCCATCAGGTCCTTGGCGCCGGCCTTGCTGCCCATCTTGCGCATCGAGGCGCCGGACGGGCCCACGAAGACCAGCCCGGCGGCCTGCACCGCGTCGGCGAAGTCGGCGTTTTCGGACAGGAAGCCGTAGCCGGGGTGGATGGCCTGTGCGCCGGTCTTCTTCGCCACCTCGAGGATGGCGTCACCGCGCAGGTAGCTGTCCTGCGGGCGCGGCCCACCGATGCAGTGCGCCTCGTCGGCCAGCCGCACGTGCTGGGCGTCGGCGTCGGCCTCGGAGAACACCGCGACGGTGCGGATGCCGAGCTTGCGCGCGGTGCGGATCACGCGGCAGGCGATTTCGCCGCGGTTGGCGATGAGCAGGGTGTCGAACATCAGGCGTCGATCCAGTGGGGCTTGCGCTTGTCGAGGAAGGCGGACAGGCCTTCCTGGCCCTCCGGGGACACGCGCAGGCGGGCGATCAGGGCGGCGTTGTCGGCGTCGTGCCTGGCGCCGTCGCTGTGCGCACAGACATCACGCACCAGTTGCTTGGCGCTGGCCGCCGCGACCGGGCCAGCTTTCAGCAGCAGATCGACCTGGCGCTGCACGGCGGCGTCCAGCGCATCGACGGGGACGACCTGGTGCAGCAGGCCGATGCGGTGGGCTTCGGCGGCGTCGAACAGCTCGGCGGTCGCGAAGTAGCGGCGTGCGTTGCGGCTGCCGATGGCGGCGATCACATAGGGCGAGATCACCGCCGGCAGCAGGCCCAGCTTGCTCTCGGTCAGGCCGAACTTGGCGGTGGGCACGCCGATGGCGATGTCGCAGCAGGCCACCAGGCCGACGCCGCCGCCGAACGCCGCGCCTTGCACGCGGGCGATGGTCGGCTTCGGCAGTGCGTCCAGGGTGCGCATCAGGCGGGCGAGGGCGAGGCTGTCCTCGCGGTTCTCGTCCTCGCTGGCGGCAGCCATGCCGCGCATCCAGTTCAGGTCGGCGCCGGCGGAGAACGAGGCGCCATCGGCTTCCAGTACGACCACGCGTATCCCGGCGGCCGCGGCCACGGCCTCGAGCGCGCTGGTCAGTTCCGCGATCAGGCCGGCGTCGAAGGCGTTGTGGACCTCGGGGCGGGCCAGGCGCAGGCGGGCCACCGGGCCGTCGCGGCGGAGCTGCAGGGCGTTGCTCATGCGGGGGTCCATGCGGAAGTTGCCAGCCGTACATGATAGCCACTGGCGGCGGTGCTAGAATTGAGAACAATTCCCATTTGTCAGCGCCCCCATGCTGTTGACCGAACTCCCGCGGCGGCACCCCGCTGTCGTCGATGCGGTGCAGGACCGCCTGCCCAATGATCCGGTGGCGCGCCGCCTGCGCGAGCTGGGGTTCGTGTCCGGCGAGCCGGTGGAGGTGGTGGCCGCCGGGCCGCTGGGCGCCGAGCCGCTGCTGGTGCAGGTGGGCTTCACCCGCTTCGCGCTGCGCCGGATCGAGGCCGAGCGGGTGACCCTGCGCAGCGGCGATGCGGCCGGAGACGCGGCACGGGGCGGCGCATGAGTCAGGCCGCACCCCCGCGCATCGCCCTGGTCGGCAACCCGAACTGCGGCAAGACCGCGCTGTTCAACCTGCTCACCGGCAGCCGCCAGAAGGTGGCCAACTACGCCGGCGTCACCGTCGAGCGCAAGGAAGGCTGGCTGACCGCACCCTCCGGCCAGCGCTATGCCGTGCTCGACTTGCCCGGTGCCTACAGCCTGCATGCCGCCAGCCTGGACGAGGCGGTGACCCGCGACCTGATCCGCGGCTTCTACCCGGGCGAGCCGGCGCCGGACCTGCTGGTGTGCGTGGTGGACGCCACCAACCTGCGCCTGCACCTGCGCTTCGTGCTGGAACTGCGCGCGCTGGGGCGGCCGATGCTGGTGGCGCTGAACATGAGCGACGTGGCCCGCCGCCGCGGCATCGCGATCGACCTGCCGGCGCTGCAGCGCGAGCTGGGCGTGCCGGTGGTGGAGACCGTGGCGGTGCGCCGCGACGGCGCGCAGACGCTGCTGCGGCTGCTGGATGCGCCGCCGGCGGCGCCGGAGGCGAAGGCCCCGGCAGACGAAGCGGCCCTGCACGCCGAGGTACGCCGGCTGCTGGCGCTGACGGTGCGCATGCCGCGCCGCACCGCGGCGATCGACGACGCGCTCGACCGCTGGCTGCTGCACCCGGTGTTCGGGCTGCTGGCGCTGGCGCTGGTGATGTTCCTGGTGTTCCAGGCGGTGTATGCCTGGGCGACGCCGATGATGGACGGGATCGAGACGGCCACCCGCTGGGTGGGCGACTGGGTGGGCGGCGCGATGGCGGACGGGCCGCTGCGCAGCCTGCTGGTGGACGGCGTGATCGCCGGCACCGGCGGGGTGATCGTGTTCCTGCCGCAGATCCTGGTGCTGTTCCTGTTCATCCTCGCGCTGGAGGAATCCGGCTACCTGCCGCGTGCGGCGTTCCTGCTCGACCGCGGCATGGCCGCCGCCGGGCTGTCCGGACGCAGCTTCATCCCGCTGCTGTCCAGCTTCGCCTGCGCGGTGCCGGGGATCATGTCCACCCGCAGCATCCAGGACCCGCGCGACCGCCTGGCCACCATCCTGGTGGCGCCGCTGATGACCTGCTCGGCGCGGTTGCCGGTGTACACCCTGCTGATCGGCGCCTTCGTGCCGCGGCGCGCGGTCGGTCCGTTCAACCAGCAGGGGCTGGTGCTGTTCGGGCTGTACCTGGCCGGCATCCTCAGCGCACTGGCGGTGGCCTGGACCATGAAGAAGTGGCGGCGCGACCAGAGCGAGCACCCGCTGCTGCTGGAGCTGCCTTCGTACCGGGTGCCGCATCCGCGCGACCTGCTGATCGGGCTGTGGGAGCGCGCGATGGTTTTCCTCAAGCGGGTCGGCGGGATCATCCTCGCGCTGACCATCCTGCTGTGGTTCCTGCTCAGCTTCCCGGGCGCGCCGGCCGGGGCGACCGACCCGGCCATCAACTACAGCTTCGCCGGCCGCATCGGGCAGGCCATGACCACGGTGTTCGCGCCGATCGGGTTCAACTGGCAGATCTGCATCGCGCTGATCCCCGGGCTGGCCGCGCGCGAGGTGGTGGTGTCCTCGCTGGCGAACGTGTATGAGCTGTCGGCCGGCAGCGACGATGCCGCCGCGCAGGCGCTG
>CAYYAT010000048.1:0-261 GCA_964469595.1 uncultured Thermomonas sp. | reverse complement strand
TCGCGATGGCGTACCTGGCGTCGTTGCTGACCTATCGCATCGCGCTGATGCTGGGGGCGGGATGATCGCGTTGCCGCTATGGCTGCAATACCTGCTGGTCGCGCTGGCGGTGCTGGCCAGCGCGGCGGTGGTCATGCGCAAGCAGTTTCCGAATGCCACCCGCCGCCTGCGGCTGATGCTGGCGCTGCCGCTGGCGCGTCCGGGGCGGCCGCAGTGGATGCATGCGCTGGCGCGCCGGATCGCGCCGCCGGTGCAGGGCGG
>CAYYAT010000047.1:0-8927 GCA_964469595.1 uncultured Thermomonas sp. | reverse complement strand
CCGGCACGCCGCGCGCCCGCGCCGGCGCGGCAAGATTGGCGTCGGCCAGCGCGAGCGCGCGCGCATCCGCCTCGAACAGCTCCAGCGCCGTCACCTGCGGGCAGCGCGCCAGCACCTGCAGCGACAGGTAGCCCCAGCCGGCGCCGAGATCCGCCACCCGCCCGCGCAGATCGGCCGGCAACACCGCCGCCAGCAGCGCCGAGGCGGCATCCACCCGATCCCAGGCGAACACGCCAGGACGCGTACGGAAGCCGCCACCGGGAACGTCGCCACACGGCTGCCAGCGCGGCGCGTCGGCCTGCGCCCACTGCGCCTGCAGCGCGGAATCGCAGCCGGCGTCGGGCTGCGTCCAGCACACCCGGCAGTGGTATTTGCTGGCGGTGTTGACCGCAGCCGCCAGCTGCTTCAGCTCGGACTCGCGGGATTTTCCACCCTCGTCATTCGCGGCGGCGATCACCACCCGGCCACCGGGCGCGACCGCCGCGCAGGCGCGGGCCAGCAGCGCGCGCGCCTCTTCGCGCTGGCGCGGCGGCAGCACCAGCACCAGCGGGAACTGCCGCGCCGGCAAGGCCTCCTCGTCGAGCAACTCGACGCCGAGCCGCTGCAAACGCACGGCCTCGGGCCGGAACGGCTGGGTCGCCTGCAGCCCGCGCAGCCCCTGCGCATGCAGCGCCGCGCCTTCGCGCGCCCGCAAGAACAAGACTCGCTCCGGCCAGCGCAGCAGGCCGGAGGCAAACGGATGCAGGAGGGCGTCGAGGGCGGGATCGCGGTGCGCGGAGGACATGCGCGCAGTGTAGCCAGATGCCAGGCGGCGCCGCTGCCGCGATAATGGGTCGCCCTCCCGCAGGATTTTCCGCGCCATGACCGATACGCCGCTGGACACCCCACCCGACCGCCTTTCCAACGACCCACGCAGCAAGTTCCACCAGCCCGCGCTGCTGGAGCGCGGCATCGGCATCCGCTTCAACGGAATCGAACGCACCAATGTCGAGGAATACTGCATCAGCGAAGGCTGGGTGCGGGTGCCGGTGGGCCGCGCGCTGGATCGCCGCGGCATGCCGATGACCATGAAGCTCAAGGGCACGGTGGAGGCCTGGTTCCTGGACAGCGCCGGCGAAACGGCGGCTGACTGACCCGGCCGCGCCGCCTACCCAGCCCGCACCGGCGGCGGCACACTGCAGGCCACGCCCAACGCGGAGCCTGGCCATGCGCATCGTCCTCGCCACCCTCGCCCTCAGCCTGGCCCTGGCCGGCTGCGCCACCGCGACCGGCAGCAGCAGCATGCTGGCCACGGGCGCCCCGCGCGCACTGCCGGCCTCCGGCCCGGTCAGCGTGGCCTGGTCCAACCCGGCCGACTTCAGCGAGATCACCGCCAGCGGCAACCGACAGGCCGCCGCCCAAGGCGACTGGCTGCTGCAGCTGGCGCAGTACATGCGCAAGCAGGCGGCGCGCCAGCTGCCGCCGGGCTACCGGCTGGAACTGACCATCGAGGATATCAAGCGCGCCGGCCAGTACGAGCCGTGGCGGGGCGTCGGCGCGCAGGATGTGCGCATCATCCGCGACATCTACCCGCCGCGGATGACGGTGCGCTTCCGCGAACTCGACGCCACCGGCAAGGTGGTGGCGGAAGGCCAGCGCCAGCTGACCGACCCGGCGTTCCTGGTCAATTCCGGGATGATCAACGACACCGACCCGCTGCGCTACGAGAAGCGCATGATCGACAGCTGGCTGCGCCGCGAATTCACCGCGCCCGCGCGCTGACCCGACACGCATCCCTCTCGGCGCCACCCACGGGCGGTGCCTCCGGCATGAGGAAAGCGCTGACGCGCGGGCGCGGCGGCGTCCGATGGGCGCACGTCATCGCTTGCGCAAGACTGCGGCCACCCCCATCCGGAGCCCGCCATGGACCTGCGCCCCGCTCTGCTCGCCCTGCTGCTGACCTCCGCCGGCCTCGCGCCCGCGCCGAATGGCTGGGCCGCGCCACTCACGCCGGCACCGATGCTGGCCACCACCCTGCACGGGCAGATCGACGTCGCCCGCTACCTGGTTAGCGAGAAGCTCGACGGCGTGCGCGCACGCTGGGATGGCCGTCGCCTGCTGACCCGCAACGGCGATTCGATCGACGCGCCGGGCTGGTTCACCGCCGGCTGGCCATCGCAGCCGATGGACGGCGAGCTGTGGATCGCGCGCGGCCGGTTCCAGCAGATCAGCGACCTGGTGCGTGCGCTGCGGGTGGACGCCGACGGCTGGCGCCAGGTGCGCTTCATGGCGTTCGACCTGCCCGCCGACCCCGGGGTGTTCGGCCAGCGCGCGGCGCGCCTGCGCGCACTGGTGGCGAAGACTGCGGCACCGCACCTGCGCGCGATCGCCCAGACGCCCGTTGCCGATCGCGCCGCACTCGATGCGCGGCTGCGCGCCGTGGTGGCGGCAGGCGGCGAAGGCCTGATGCTACACCGCGCGTCCGCTTACTACCGCGGCGGCCGCAGCGACGACCTGCTCAAGTACAAGCCCGCGGCCGATGCCGAAGCGCGCGTAGTCGGCTACCGCCCCGGGCAGGGCAAATACGCCGGGATGGTCGGCGCCCTGCTGGTGGAGGATGCGCACGGCCGCCGCTTCGCGCTGGGCAGCGGGCTGTCCGATGCCGACCGCCGACAGCCGCCACCTCCCGGAACCGTGGTGACCTATCGCTACAACGGCCTCACCGCCAACGGTACGCCGCGCTTCGCCCGCTACCTGCGCGTGCGCAGCGACACACCCATCGCGCGGCGCTGACACTTACGGCTTGCGGTACAGATGCACGAAACGGTCGGTCCTGCCGCGGATGGCGGGGTCGAACACGCTCTTGCTGCGGTCGTCCTCCGGATTGCGCAGCACCGGGATCGCCGCTTCCCACTGCAGGCCATGCTGGCGGAAGTCGGCGATGGCGAACTGCTCGTCGATGCGGTGCAGGGTCTGCGCATCGGCGCTGCCGGTGCCGGCCTTGGCGCTGTGATCCACGACCAACAGCACCCCGCCCGGCTTGAGCGCGCGCACCACCTGGTCGAGGAACCGGCCGGCATCGACCTTCGGCCAGCCTTCCTTCTCGTCCACCCAGTACAGGTCGTGGTAGGACATCACGATCACCGCGCCGTCGAGCACGTTCTCGCCCATGCCCAGCGCGTCGCTGGGACCGACGACGTGAACGACGTTGGGCAGGCGATCGTTGGCCAGGCGCGCGGCCAGCGTCTTGCCGCCGAAGGCCTCGTAGCCGGGATTGTTGACCAGCAGCACCTTGCCGTTCGGGCCGACGATGCCGGACAGGATCTCGCTGTAATAGCCGCCGCCGGCCAGCAAGTCGGCCACGGTGTCGCCGTGTTTGAACCTGGCCAGCGCCAGCACCTCGGCCGGCTTGTCGCGCGCGTCGCGCTCGCGGTCGGCGGCGCTGCGGGCCGGGTCGGCCAGTACCCGCGCGATGGTGGGCGACGGGCTGACGCTGACGCCGGCACAGCCAGGCAGCAGGGCGATGGCCAGCGCCGCCGCCAGGGCCGGGGCGAAGGACGATGCAGGCAGGACGCGGCGCATGGCGGACTCCAGGGGGGCGTTGGGTGCCCCCATCTTCCACGGCCGAACGCGGCGAACACGGGCCGAAGGTCATGCCGGACGAGGCCCGCTTCATCGCGGCAATCCCGGGGTTCGTCGCGCGCCAGCTTCCCATCCGGATCGGCGCGGCTATGCTCGCGGCCATCTCCCGACGGCCCATCGCCCATGTTCAAGCGCCTGTTCTTCCTCCTGCGTATCACCATCGCCTGGGGCCTGGCGGTGATGCTGGTAGTCGGCCTGTATTCCAGCCTGCCGCTGATCGGCCAGCTGGAGTTCCCGGCGGTGCTGTTCACGTTCTTCACCATGGCCCTGGTGATCGCCGGCGCGTTTTCGCATCTGCACCGCGTACGCCTGGTGGCCGGGCGGGTCGACAACGAGACTCTGGACAACCGCCAGAAGCGGATCATCGAGATCCCGCTGGAGGCCGGCGAGGCCTTCGACGTGGTCGAGGCCGCCGTGCGCGAACTGCCGGGCGTCGGCGACGTGCGTGCGGCGCGCGACAGCCTGCAGGTCCGCGCGAAGATCGCCCGCCCGCACCTGTACGGCGAGCCGCCGCTGCGGCGCTGGAACCCGCTGCTGTGGTTCGCGCCCGAATACAACCTGCTGCAGGCCACGGTGACACCGGCCGGCGACAGCGGCCGCGTCACCCTGATCTGCGAGCCGGAAAGCCCTGCCTGGAGCGACTGGTTCCTGGTCGATGACGGCACCAATTTCGAGAACGCCGAGGCGATCGCCCGCGCCATCACCCGCCGCATCGGCGAACGCCGCCGCCGCGAGCAGGCCAGCGCCGCCCAGACCGCAACCGAGAAGGAGCTCACCGAGGCCAAACTGCACCTGCTGCATGCGCAGGTGGAACCGCACTTCCTCTACAACACGCTGGCCAGCGCCCAGCTACTTACCCGCAGCGACCCGGCGCGCGCCGAGGCGATGCTGGGCCACCTGATCCAGTACCTGCGCCGCTCGCTGCCCAGCGCGGAGGACGATATGTCCACGCTGGGCATGGAGCTGGAGCGTGCGCTGGCCTATCTGGAGATCCTGAAGATCCGCATGGGCAACCGCCTGTCGGTGCAGGTGGACGTGCCACAGGCGCTGCGCGCCACCCCGCTGCCGGCGATGATGCTGCAGACGCTGGTGGAGAACGCGATCAAGCACGGCTTGGAACCGCGCACCGTCGGCGGCACCGTGTGGATCCGCGCGCGCCGCGACGACGACGGCAAGATCGCGGTGACCGTCGCCGACGATGGCGAAGGTTTCAATACCCAGACCAGCGGCACCGGCATCGGCCTGAAGAACGTGCGCGAGCGGTTGCGCCTGCGCTACGCCGGTGAGGCCAGCCTTTCTGTGATTGCCAATTTCCCCAGTGGCGTCGCTGCCACCATCACGGTGCCGCCGAACGGAGCCTGCCATGACTGAGACTTCGCCCGCCAAGACCTGGACCTGCGTGGTCGCGGAGGACGAGGCCCTGCTGCGGCAGGCGCTGGTGGATGGTCTCAAGCGCGCCTGGCCGGGCCTGCGGATCCTCGCCGAATGCGAAGACGGCGCCAGCGCGCTGGAAGCTGTGGCCGAACACCAGCCAGACGCCGCCTTCCTCGACATCCGCATGCCCGGCCTGACCGGGCTGGAAGTCGCCGCGGCGGCGGCCGAAGCGAGCCCGCGCACGCGCATCGTGTTCGTGACCGCCTACGACCAGTACGCCATCGACGCGTTCGAGCGTGGCGCCATCGACTACCTGCTCAAGCCGGTCAAGCCGGAGCGCCTGGATGCCACCGTGGCGCGCCTGCAAACGCGGGGCGGCCAGCCCGATGCCGCCACCCTGGCCGCCTTGCTGGGCCAGCTGGGCGCACTGCCGCGGCAGGCCGATGCCCCCGAGCCACTGACCTGGCTGACCGCCAGCGCCGGGCGCGAGACCCGCCTGGTGCTGGTGGACGACGTGCTGTATTTCCAGGCCGACCAGAAGTACACCACGGTGGTCACTGCCGACGGCGAGGCGCTGCTGCGCAGCTCCCTGCGCGAGCTGCTGCCGCGCCTGGACCCGCGCACGTTCAAGCAGATCCACCGCTCCACCATCGTCAACCTCAAGGCCATTGCCGGCATCGTCCGCGACGACAGCGGGCGCGGCAGCGTGCGCCTGAAGCAGCGCGCGGAGACGCTCACGGTCAGCCAGCCGTTCATGGCCCTGTTCAAGCACATGTGAGGCCCGACATGTTCGATTTCGGCATCAGCAAGCTCGTCGCTCTGCTGCAGTTCCTGCTGGCCCTGGCCGGCTGCTCCATCGGCGGCGTGGACTACACCAGCCGGGTCGCGCAGGACGGCCACGTCAGCCTGTCCAGCCGGGCGCGCGTGGAAGATGGCGTGGCCCGCTTCGAATGCCGCGCCAGCGACAGCGGCTGGTGCCACTACACCCTGTACCCGGAGGCCTGCAGCCAGCGCCGCGACTGCGCGCTGGCGCCGCTGCGCCGCTTCGTCGTGGTCCGCGGCGATACCCGGCAGTTCGCGGGGCTGCGCGACTTCACCCCGTGCGTGGCGACTGATGCCCGCCCGCTCGGCCCGGACTGCAAGCCCGACCCGGCGCAAGGCGCCGCCGCGGCGGCCCCGCGCTGACCGCCCCCGCCTCGCGCCGTACCATCGGCGCATGAACTATCTCGCCCACGCCTGGCTGGCGCGGTACTCGGACGACGCCATCCTCGGCGCGCTGCTGGGTGATTTCGTGCTCGGGCAAAGCGCACTGGACGACTGGCCCGCCCCGGTGCGGGCGGAGATCGTGCGCCATCGCCGGATCGACCGCTATACCGACACGCACCCGGCGGTGGCCGCTGCCCGCGTGCGCTTCGGTCCGCTGCGCCGCTATGCCGGCATCGTGCTGGACGTGTACTTCGACCATTGCCTGGCGCGCGACTGGACGCGCTGGGACGCAACCCCGCTGGACGCCTTCATCGGCCGCATCTACCGGATTCTCGACGAACGGCGGGAACTGCTGCCGCCGCGGCTGGCGGCGCTGGCACCGCGCATGGCCGCGCATGACTGGCTGGGGTCATACGCCCGGCGCGAGCGCGTGGACGCTGCGGTGCGCGGCATCGCAACCCGGCTCTCGCGCAACGGGGAGAAACTGGTGGCCTGCCTCGAGGTGCTGCGCGCAGACGAGCCCCACGTGCAGGCGACGTTCGAAGCGTTTTTCCCGGACCTGCTGCAGGCCGCCGCCGCGTTGCGCGCCGACCTGGGCCCGGGGTTCAGCGGCAACGGAACAGCGACGGCTGGCTGCTGACGTAGCTGCGCACGCGGGCATACCCGCTGCTGCGCCCGTACCCGATGCCGAACTCGCGCTCGCCCACCCGCTGCAGGCGGGTCTCGACCTCGTTCGGATGCCGCGGCGCCTTGCGACGCTCCCCGGCCAGGCTGCTGCGGGACGCGGTGGAGATGCTGGAAATGTTCATGACTGCCTCCTGAATTAGTGTGTTAGTAATGTAATACACCAGATCAAAGGCGACACGTGCCGGAAGTCATGCCGCCACAAAGAAAGATGCCGGCGCTTTCGCGCCGGCATCGAAGTGGAGCAAAGGTACAGCCGATGGATCAGAAGTCGTACTGCACCTGGAAGCGCACGTAGCGCGGGGTGTTGAAGAACTTCGGCTGGCCGTAGTTGTAGTAGTTCCGGACCTGGCCACCACCGGTGATGCCGTAGGTGGTCTCGAAGTCCTGGATGGACACGACCTTGTTGAAGATATTCAGCACGCTGACATGCATGCTCAGCCCCGGCAGCGAGCTCGGACGGTAGATCACGTTCGGGCTGACCGTGATGTTCCAGGGCGTACGGCCAGCAGCCCCCACCGGGGTGATCTTGGTGGGATTGGCCGGATCGCAGGCATGGAACACGCCGGGGTAGCCGTACTGGGTGCCGAAGCTACCCAGGCCGCCGCCCAGGCAGGAGACCGGCGAGCCGGACTGCGCCAGCACGTTGAAGCCCATCTCCCATTCCGGGCTGAACTTGTAGCTGCCGTAGATCTTGATGCTGTGGCGGTGGTCGTTGAACAGGTCGCCGGTCGCACCGTACATGATCTCCTTGAAGTCAAAGTCGGAGGTCGTGCCGGTGTCATCCTGACCGTTGGTGCTCTTGACCAGGCCTTCCAGGTTGCCGTACAGCTTGGACCAGGTGTAGGACGCGCTGATCGACCACTTGTCGGTGCTCTTGTCGGCGCTGAAGGTCACCGCCTTGTAGGTGCGCTGCGCCTTCGGGCCCAGAGCCGCCGCCGGGATGGTGAGGTCGCGGAGGTGGCCATCTACGTTCACGTCCAGACGGATGTTCAGGTCGCGGCCGGGGTTGTACAGGTAGCAGCCCGGGATGCCGCCCGGCGAGTTCCACTGGTTGGCCCAGTTGCTGACGCTGTAGCCAGCGGCCACGGCCGCGTTGTACACCGCGCGCACGTCGCAGGTATCGTCGATGGCGTTGACGATCTTGCGGTAGGTGGCCTTCACGCCCAGCTGCCAGCCATCCAGGAAGGCATTCTCGGAATGCAGGACCTGCTGGTAGCCCAGGATGTACTCGTCCTGGGTGTACGGCTTCAGCTTCTTGTCAGCCACTGCCGCCGGATCCGGCACGCTGCCGTCCTCGCCGTTGTAGACCGCGTTGTAGATGCCGCCTTGGTAGAAGCCACCCAGGACCGGAGCGCCATTCGCCGGGTTATAGGTACCGGCCCAGTCATAGAGGTTCTCAATGTAGTACGAGGCCGAGGCCGCGCGCAGCGAGACGTTGGCTGCGATCGGCAGCGAGTAGCGGCCCACCGTGCCGTACAGCTTGCTGTCGCCGTTGCCCAGGATGTCCCAGGTGAAGCCGAAGCGCGGCTGCCAGATGTTGTCCTGCTTGACGAACGTCTTGCCGTCGGTGTTCTTGTTCTCGAACGAGTCGTTGCGGATACCCGCATACAGCATGAAGTTGTCGGTGATGTTCCAGTTGTCCTCCAGGTACCAGGACTTCTGATCGATCTCGACGTTGCCACCGGTGGCGAAGTAGATGCGGTCGATGATGATGGAGTTATCACCATTGCCCAAAATGTTATCCGCCTCGCCGAAGTAGTAGATGTCCTGGGTCGAACCCTGGCGCGACTTCCAGCGCTCGTCGCTGTAGCCGAAACTCACCTTGTGGCTGCCCAGTTGCCACTCGAAGTCGATGCGGCCCGCATCGCGCTTGTTATAGCCACCGGTGATGTCCATCGAGGTGGTGGTCGCGCAGGTCCCCGCCAGCTGGCCACCGAAGAGCGGAGCAGCATTGCGGTAGTCATATACGTACGGGCAGCTCGGCGGCTGGGTGATGTTGCCGTAGTAGTAGTTCGGCGTGCCGTTGGGGGCGATCGTGT